>JBFJYB010000017.1:0-14743 GCA_041622835.1 Acidimicrobiales bacterium
GGGGGCGCTTCTGCTGACCCCGGTCGAGGGGGTCACCTCGCCGGCTCGGAGCCTCGGGCTCCGACGAGGCCCGTCCAAGAGGGGTGCGTCGTGAGCGAGACGCTTCTCTTCAGCCTCGGCGCCATCGTGTTCGCCATCACGGTGTGGGGTGCGGTCATGGCTGGAGGCATCTGGCTGACCCAGCTGCAAGAGGATCAGGGCGACCCCACCGGCATGGAAGGGGTCGGCGTCGACGACCAGGACGCCACCGACTCTTGACCGCGGCCCGACCTGCGCTCCCCTCCCGCGCGGAGGTCGTGATCGTCGGGGCCGGGCTCGCCGGTCTCGCCACCGCACGCGAGCTGCACCGAGCTGGACGCGCCGCCGTCGTGCTGGAGGCGTCCGACGGCGTGGGCGGCCGGGTCCGCACCGACGTGGTCGACGGCTTCCGCCTCGACCGCGGCTTCCAGGTGCTGCTGACCGCGTACCCCGAGCTCGAGCTCCAACTCGACGTCGACGCCCTCGACCTGCGGTACTTCGAGCCTGGGGCGCTCGTGTGGGACGGCACGACCACCCATCTCGTGGGCGACCCGATCCGGCGGCCGCCCACCGTCTGGCGGACCGCGACCGCGCCGGTCGGGACGGTCGCCGACAAGCTCCGCCTGCTCCGACAGCGGGTTCGCCTGCGCCGTACGTCGGCGCCCGACCTGCTGCGCCAGCCCGACATCTCGACCCGACGGTCGCTCCAGGACCAGGGGTTCAGCTCCGCGATGATCGAGCAGTTCTTCCGGCCTCTCGTGGGAGGCATCCAGCTCGACCCGACGCTCGAGACCAGCCGGCGGGTGTTCGACGTCGTCCTCCAGAGCCTGTTCTCCGGGCGGGTGGCCGTACCGGCCGAGGGGATGGGGGCCGTTCCCAACCAGCTTGCCGACCAGCTGCCTCCGGGCGTCGTGCACCTCGACACCACCGTGAACGAGGTCGGGCCGGGTGGGATCGTCGCCGACGGCGGCCGGCGCGTGGAAGCCGATCGGGTCGTGCTGGCCACCGAATGTCCCCACGCCGCCGCGCTGCTCGACCTTCCGGAGGTCGAGTCGAACCCGGCCTCCTGCGTCTGGTACGCCGCCGACGCCTCGCCCATCGCCGACCGCTACATCGTGCTCGACGGGACCGGCCACGGTCCGGCCCTGAACGTGACCGTGATGACCAACATCGCGCCCGAGTACGCGCCCGAGGGCAAGGCCCTGGTCTCGGCCGCGATCCCGGGAGTCCACGACCCCGGCATCGAGCCCGACGTGCGGGCCCAGCTCAGGAACATGTGGGGAGGGGCCGTCGACTCGTGGCGGCACCTGCGCACCGACGCCATCGCCCACGGTCAGCCCCGCCAGCATCCACCGTTCTCGCCGAAGGAGCGCGTCTCGCTCGGCGAGGGCCTGTTCGTCTGCGGCGACCACCGCGACACCGCGTCGATCCAGGGCGCGCTGTTCTCGGGTCGACGCTGCGCCCGCGCCGTGCTCTCGACGCTCACCTGAAGGCCGACACCCGCCATGCCCATCTCCGTCGAGCCCGTGACCGCCGATCCACCCGCCTGGCAGCGCCGGTCGGTCCTGCGGCAGCAGTGGACCGAGCTGGCCTACTTCCACTGGCCCTTCGACCCCGCGGTCGTGCAACGCCTGCTTCCTCGCGGGGTGAGTGTCGACACCTTCGACGACCAGGCGTGGGTCGGCCTGATCCCCTTCGAGATGCGCAACGTCCAGGTCGGCCCCACCCCGCCGATCCCCTGGCTCGGCAGCTTCATCGAGATCAACGTCCGGACCTACGTGACCGACGCAACCGGTCGCCGCGCCGTGTGGTTCTTCAGCCTCGACGTGCCCCGGTCGGCGATCGTCGCGGTCGCTCGCGCCGTCTTCGCTCTGCCCTACTGCTGGGCGCAGGCCGACCACCGACGCGACGGCGATCGCCACCGCTACCGGATGAGGCGCCGCTGGCCCCGGGGCTCGGCCCCACGAGCCGACATGAGCTTCACGGTCGGCGACCGCATCGAGGCCGCCGACGTCACCGACCTGGACCACTTCCTGTCGGCCCGATGGGGCCTGGTCACCTCGCGCCGCCGACGCCTGCTCTACGGCGCCGTCCACCATCCCCGCTGGCCTCTCCACCGGGTCGACGAGGTCCGGATCGACCAGGACGTCGTCGAGGCCGCCGGGCTACCGACCCCGACCGGCGATCCACATGGGCTCTACTCGCCGGGCGTCGACGTCGCAGTCGCCTGGTTCGAGACCGTGCCCGACGAGGAGGCTTGCTGATGTCGACGACACCGGCCGACGGCGAGATGACCGGCCGATCGGTCCTGGTGGCCGGCGCCACCGGCGGGCTCGGATCGGCCATCGCCTCCGACCTCGCCCGGCGCGGCGCGACCCTCACCCTCGTGTCGCGCCGCAAGGACCCGCTGGCCGCCCTCGACGTCCCCGGTCATCGGTTGGCGCTCGATCTCCGGGACCCGCGAGCGTGCTCGGCCGCGGTACGGGCCGCAGTCGACCATGCCGGACGGCTCGACGTGGTGGTGAACGCGGTCGGGGTCGTCGCCTTCGGCTCGGTCGACGAGCTCTCCGTCGACGCCATGGAGGAGCTCTTCATGACCAACAGCTTCATCCCCATCCTGTTGGCGCAGGCCGCGCTGACCGTGCTCGGTGAGGGTGGGGTCATCGTGAACATCTCCGGTGTCATCGCCGAGCAGAACCTCCCTGGCATGGCGGCCTACGGCGCGTCGAAGGCGGCGGTGCGCGCCTTCGACGAGGCACTCGGCCGCGAAGCCCGGCGCCGCAAGGTGCGGGTCGTCGACGCTCGCCCGCCCCACACCGAGACCGGGCTCGCCGCCCGTGCTGTGGAGGGGACCGCACCCAGGATGCCGCCCGGTCTCGACCCGACCGCCGTGGCCGCCACGATCTGCGACGCCATCGTCGGTGACGCCACCGATCTCCCGAGCAGCGCGTTCGCGGACCGATGACGGTGCTGGTCGTCGGCGCCGCCTGAGCCGGCTGCGGAGTGGTCCTGGTCAGCTGGCGAGGCCGCGACTGAGCGTGTCGAGCAGGTGCTGGTACTCGACGTCGTGCGCCGGGGTCGTGCCGGCCGCGTGCTCCAGGGCGAGAAATCCGTGGATGGCGCTCCTGGTGCTGCGGGCGGCCAGGTTGGACGCGTCGGGGTCGAGGCCCATGGCGCCGTAGACGAGGACGAACACGTCGAGCAGGTCCTGGTTGGCGGCGGCGAGGTCGTCCTCGTCGGAGCGAGGTGGGAGCAAGGTGGAGGCGAACTGGCCCGGATGACCGAGGGCGAAGCCGCGGTAGGCGCCACCCATGGCCGCCAGCGCGGTGTCGCCCGACGTGCCGATGGCGGCGTTGCGGACCTCCCCGGTGAGGTTGTTGGTGGCGGCCACGGCGACGAGGTAGCGCAGCCCGTCGAGGCCGTCGACGTGGGTGTACAGCGCCGACGGCCCGACCTGGAGGCCTTCGGCCACCGACGACAGGGTCAAGGCGTCGAAGCCCTGTCGGTCGACGACGCTGAGGGCCTCACTGGTGACCTGGGCGAGACTGATGCGCTGTTTCGCCATGCGGTGACCATACAGGTTTCGAGAATGTGAATCAAGAGTCTTGACAAGTCCTTGGTTTTGGAGAAACTGTTTCGGGTAAGGACATCCCCCACCATCCAACTCGACTCCAGGAGGAAACCCATGGTGCTCTTCCAGAACGATCCGTTTCGCGAGCTCGACGCCGTCCTCAACCGGGTGAGCCGGGGCAGCGGTGGGCACAGCTCGATGGCCATGGACGCCTACCGGCGCGACAGCGACGTGTGGGTCCATCTCGACCTTCCGGGCGTGTCGGCCGACAGCATCGACATCAGCCTCGAGCGCAACGTCCTGACCGTGACGGCCCAGCGGGAGTGGGACCGCAAGGAGGACGACCAGCTCTACGTCAGCGAACGACCGCGCGGCGTGTTCAGCCGTCAGGTGCACCTCGGTGACAGCCTCGACGGCGACGCCATCGAGGCCGACTACCAGGACGGCGTGCTGACGTTGCGGATTCCGATCGCCGAGAAGGCTCAGCCCCGCAAGATCAAGGTCAGCAGCTCGCCCGAGGCCATCGACGTCGAGTCGTCGTCGAGCTGATCCACACCCGCGCGGCCGTCAGCCGAGCATCGAACACCTCGGCTGTCAGCCGGGCATGGAGCACCTCGGCTTCAGCCGAGCATTGAACGCAGCATCCACGCGGTCTTCTCGTGGACCTGGAGCCGCTGGGTGAGCAGGTCGGCGGTCGACTCGTCGCCGCCGGCCTCCACCTTGGCGAACGCATCCCGCGCCGTACGGGTCACCGCCTCGTGGCCGGCCACCAGGTCGGCGATCATGGCCTCGGCTTCGGGGACCCCCTCGGCTTCGGGGATGACGGTGAGCTCGGCGAACTGCGCATAGCTGCCCGGCGCGAAGACGCCCAGGGCGCGGATCCGCTCGGCCAGCAGGTCGACGGCGGTCCACAGCTCGTTGTACTGGTCCTCGAACATGAGGTGCAGCGTGTTGAAGAGCGGGCCGGTGACGTTCCAGTGGTAGTTGTGGGTCTTCAGGTAGAGCGTGTAGGTGTCGGCCAGGACCCGGCTGACGCCTTCGGCGATGGCGAGTCGGTCGGCTTCGTCGATACCGATGTCGATGACGGGGGCGGCGGTCGTTGAGCTCATGGGCGCGAGCCTATCCATGCCCTCCCGCCGGGCACCCGCCGAGGGGTGGGCACCATGAAGGCGGCCAGCCCGCCCGCATCTGCTAGTAGTCCACCTGTGACCGACCGCGCCGATCTCCGCCGAGCCGCAGACCAGTGGCAGCGGGAGGGCTGGGTCCTCGTCGACGGTCTCGTGCCGCCCGACGACCTCGCCGCGGCGCAGGCCGACCTGGCGAGCCTCGACCCCTCGCTTCAGGTCAGCGGTTCGGTGTCGCGACCGCGCTACCCGCGGGTGCCCGACGAGGGCCCTGGGTTCCGTGCGGAGCAGTTCGTCGGCACCCGGCTGTTCCCGGTTCGCGACGCACCCGCCCTCAACCGCCTGTTCCTGAGCCGTGGCATCGCCGACTTCGCCCGAGCCGCACTGGGCGAGGACGACATCCGCCTCTACCAGTCGCGGCTGTCGTCGAAGTACGGCGACCGCACGAACTACGAGCAGCCCATGCACCAGGACCTGAACCACTCGCTCGTGCCCACCAGGAGCGAGCCGGGTTGGTGGCATCTCGAGTCGTTCCTGTACCTGTGCGACGTCGACGAGTCGAACGGCGCCATCTTGCTGGTGCCCCGGCCGCACGACGAGGCCACCGATCCCCCACCGGCCCGTGCGGTCGAGCCGGCGGCCGCGCCCGCCCTCTACGCCGAGGAGATCCGGGTCCCGGCGTCGGCGGGGTCACTGCTCGCCTACCGCTCCGACGTGTGGCACCGCGGCGCCGATCTCGAGCCCGGAACCGAACGCCACGTGCTGATCCTCGGGTACAAGCCGGCCGGCCTCGAATGGATCGGCTACGACGTCCACCCGCCTCTGTCGATCAACGAGGACTTCATCGCGCTGGCCGAGAGCTGCGAGCCCGACCAGCTCGCCCTGCTCGGGTTCCCCGCCCCCGGCCACCCCTACTGGACCGCGGAGCTGCTCGCGGCGACCGCAGCCCGCTACCCGAACCTCGATCTCGAACCCTGGCGGGCGCAGCTGGGGCCGGACGAGCGGCCGTCGGGCGCGTAAGGGCCCATGACATTGCAGGACCCCTACACCGCCCGGCTCGGGCCAGGCCCGCGAAGGCGGGGGGGCGGCCCCGAGCACTGCCAACCCTAGCAGCCATCCCCGCCCGATGCTAGTTCCATGCTGTCGACGCCTATGGTGCAGCACTGGCAACGTCGGCGCGATGCCGCCCCGTCGCTCCACCCCGGCTCAGGCCGCCATCCAGAACGTCGTCGGTGACCGGATCCGTCGACTGCGAACCGAGCTGGGCTTCTCCCAGGAGCACCTCGCCCATCGCTCGGGCGTCCACCGGACCTTCGTCGGGCACATCGAGCGAGGCGAGGTGAACCCCACGCTGTCGAGCCTCTGCCTGCTCGCCAACGGTCTCGAGGTCGACGTCGCCGAGCTCGTCCAGGGGGTCAACGACCAGAAGCCGGCCTTCGCCTCGCAGTCGACCAACGAGCTCCCCGCCTCGCCGCGTCCTCGCTGAAGCGCAGCTTCGTCGATCAACGGGTGCCCTATGCTCGCGCCTTGGCTCCCGCCACCGTCCCGGCTCCATGCTGCGCCTGACCCCCGGGCGCGACTTCCGGTTGATCTGGACGGCCGGCATCGTGTCGCAGCTGGGCGACTGGTCTGCCCGCCTCGCCCTCGCCCTGCTCGTGCTGGCCCGCGGTCGCGGCCCCACCACCGTGGGCGTCGTCGCCCTCCTGTTCATCGTGCCGTGGCTCGGCGTGGGCCAGGTGCTGACCGCCTGGTCGGCCCGCTTCGGCCGCCGGATCGTGCTCGTGAGCTGCGACGCGTTCCGTGGCATCGCCTTCGTCGCCATCGGCACCGCCGACCCCCCGACGCCGGTGCTGCTGGTCATCGTCGGCCTGGCTGCCCTCGCCGACCCGGTCTTCGAGGCCACCAAGTCGGCGTTCGTGACCGAGATCGTCCCGAAGGACGACTACTCCGAGGCGATCCAGGTCACCCACGCCGCCAACCAGGCCTCGTCCCTCGTCGGGTACGCGCTGGGCGGCGTGCTGGTCGGGTACCTCGGTGCCCAGACGACGCTCAACCTGAACGGTGCCTCGTTCCTCGTGTCGACGCTTCTGATCAGCCGGGTCTCCCGGGTCGGGAGGTCGGAATCCCCCGAGAAGTCCAGGCCGAGCCTGGCCGCCGGTTTCGCGTTCCTGCGCGCCGACACCGTCTCCGCCGTCGGGTTCCTGGCCACGGTCGTCGCGGTCGCGACGGCGATGTCCGTCGAGAGCCAGGTGGCCGTGTACGGCCAGATCGTTGCCGGCCTCAGCGACCAGTCGATCGGCCTCCTGAGCGCGGTGACCCCGGCGGCCACCCTCGTCGCCGTTGCCCTCCTCAAGACGTCGGGTGACGACACGGCGCTGCTCAGGCGGGGACTCCTGCTCGCCGCGCTGGCGGCGACCGGTGCGTCGCTGTTGCTGTTCGCCGGGGTCGGCAGCGTGCTGGCGTTCGTGGCCTTCGCCCTGGTCGGGGTCATCTTCAGCTTCGTCACGATGACCAACGTCGTGGTCGGCCGCCGACTCCCCGAGGACAACCGCGTCGGCATCTTCTCGATCCTCCAGACCGGCGTGTTCCTGGGGCTCAGCGTCGGCGCCCTGCTCGGCGGGGTGGTCTCGGAAGCGACCAGCCCCGAAGTGGCTGCGGGGAGCGCGCTGGCGTTCGGCGCCGCCAGCCTGGCCGTCGCGCTCCCGTTCGTCGGGGAGCGGCGGCAACAGTGGCCGCGACCTTCCGGGGCGCGGTGAGCTGGGCCCAACGACCCACTTGTGGCCGGCCGGCGCCTGCTGAACGACCGCAGCCATGTCGGCGAGAGAGCCTGTCGGCCACAATGGACAGGTGCCTACGGACGGCTCTGGTGAGGCTCGGTCGCCACGACCTGCGCTAGTCGGACGCGGCGACGAGCTGGTCCGCCTCGGCGAGATCGCCGACCTGGCCGTCGAACACGGAGCTCGGATGGTCCTCGTGTCGGGCGAGGCCGGGATCGGCAAGAGCACCCTGGTCGACGAGTTCACGGGCCAGCTCGCCGACGCCGGCTGGGACCGCCATGTCGGGCACTGCATCGAGTACGCCGATCGGCCACTGCCGTTCGGCCCGGTCGTCAGCATCCTGCGATCGCTGCTGCTCGCCAACCTCGACGCGGTCGACGGGCTCGTGCGCCACCATCGCGACGACCTCGCCGGCCTTCTCCCCGAGCTGCGCGAGGGCGAGGGCGAGGCCGGCTCGCTGGCGGGAGACGTCGACCGTCTCTTCGACGCCATCGCGACGACCCTGGCCGAAGGCTCGCGTCGCCGCCCCATGGCGGTGCTGGTCGAGGACATCCACTGGGCCGACGCCGCCACGCGCGATCTGCTGGCCTCGCTGGTGCACAGCCTGGGGAGAGCGCGGATCGTCCTGCTCGTCACCGAGCGGAGCGGCGCACTCAACCGGGCCCACCCGCTGAGGACGTGGCTGGCCGAGCAGCGCCGCTTCCCCAACGTCGAGAGCATCGTGCTGGAGGGGCTCTCACGCGAGGAGCTGGCCGAGCAGGCGACCAACATCCTCGGTCGTGCTCCCGACCCCGACCTGGTCGAGGAACTGCTGGAGCGGACCGGCGGCAACCCCTACTTCTCGGCCGAGCTCATGGCCTCCCACGGCGACGGCGACGAGACGCTGCCGACCTCGCTCGTCGAGTTCCTCACCAGCCGGATCGAGCAGCTCGCCGACGACCAGCGCGAGGTCCTCCGAGCCATCGCCGTCGCCGGAGGCACCGTCGACCACGCCATGTTGGCGGCGATGGTCCCCGACCTGACGATCGGGCCAGTCGTCCGCTCGCTGTTCGAGGCGTCGATCCTCACCGTCGCCGGATCCGAGTACGCCTTCGGCCACGCCCTGCTGCGCGAGGCGATCCTTCGCGACGTCCTGCCCTTCGAGGCCCAGGAGCTGCACCGGCGGGCCGCCGA
Source organism: Acidimicrobiales bacterium (assembly GCA_041622835.1). Taxonomy (GTDB): domain Bacteria; phylum Actinomycetota; class Acidimicrobiia; order Acidimicrobiales; family JBFJYB01; genus JBFJYB01. The sequence goes on from JBFJYB010000017.1 coordinate 8,664, forward strand.
GGCGATACTCGCCGAGCCCAGGCGCGGGACCTCGCTCGGCGACCTGGCCAGCCTCGCCCTGCACTGGGGTGAGGCCGACGATCCCGACCGCAGCCTGTCGGCTGCCGCCGACGCCGCCACCGCCGCGGCCGCGGTCGCCGCCTACGAGACGGCCGCCGAGATGTCGCTGCAGGCTCTGGCGGAATGGCCCCGAGCCGCCGCTCCCGAGGAGAGCATCGGCCTCGCACGCGACCAGCTACTGCTCCAGGCGGCCGAGTGGCTCGCCAGCTGCTATCGGGGGGCCGACGCGGTCGCGACCATCCACGAGGCGCTCGACACGTGGGGGCGAGACCTCCCCGCCGGCCGCCGGGCGCTGCTCCTCGCTCGTATGGCCCCGATCGAGTTCCACCTCGGGAACCCCACCGAGGCGTCGGGCCTGCTGGCCGAGGCCGCCCGGCTCGTCGGTGACGAGGTCTCGCCCGAGGCCGCCCAGATCCACCATCGGGTGTCCAAGCAGGCGGTTGCCGACGGCCAGATCCGGCCCGCGCTCGATGCAGCCGAGCGAGCCATCCAGATCGCCGACTCGGAGGGGCCGAGGGTCGTCCTGGTCGAAGCCCTCACCACCAAGGCGCTGGCCATCGGGGTCACCGAGGATCTCGCCACCGGCGTTGCGCTGGCGCGCGAGGCGCGGGAGCTGGCGCTGGCCGAGGGCTTCGTCTCCCAGGTCGCCAACACCTACCGGACCGAGATGCTCATCTTCGTCTTTCGCGAGGGACGGACCGACGCCTCGCTCGAGGCGAGCCAGCAGGGGCTCGCCTACGCCGAAGGCCACTGCGGGCCCCGATGGCGGGCCGAGTTCCGCCTGGACCTCTGTCTGGGATACGTCGAGGCGGGCCGGCTCACCGACGCCGAGCCGCTCATCGGGGAGCTGCTGTCCACCCGCCTCGACGACCTGCGACGACTCACGGTGCTCCAGGTGGTCGGCCTGCATGCGCTGGCCACCGGCGCGCTCGAGCTGGCCGACACGTTCCTGGCCGACGCCACCGAGATCGCCGAGCGCTACCAGTCGGCCCAGGAGACCGGCTACCAGGCCCGGCTGCTCGCCGAGCTCGACCGCCGCCGGGACCGACTCGACGACGCGGTCGAGCTCATCGACCAGGCGCTGAAGCTCCAGCTCGCCAGCGACAACGTGACCTACACGCGCGAGTCGATCGTCGAGAAGATCCGCATCGTCAGGGCGTGTCTCGCTGCGGGCCGCGACGACGGTGCCGACCTGCTGGCCGAGGTGGAGCAGCTCGTCTCCGACTTCACCGGTGCCGGACCGGCCAACGCCGCCCTCCGCGCCCTCATGGACCTGGAGCTGGCGGCGATCGCCGGTGCGGTCGACGCCGAGCAGGCCGCCGAGACCATCGAGGCGCTCGAGTCGTGCGGGTTCCGGTACGAGGCGGCCCAGGCCCGGCTGCTGGTGATCGACGACCTGATCGCCCGAGGCGACGACGACCGGTCCCGTCTGGAAGGGCCGGTCACCGAGCTCCACGAGATCGCAACCGAACACGGCATGACCTGGGTCGCCGAGCGGGCCAGGACGGTGGCGAAGGCCAAGCGCATCGCCATCGAGATCCCCGAGCCGGAACCGGCCGCCGATCAGGACTCGAAGGCACCGCCCTACCCCCATCAGCTCACCGCACGCGAGGTCGAGGTGCTGTCGCTGCTGGCCGAGGGCCTCACCAACAAGGCCATCGGCGAACGGCTCTACGTGAGCCCCCGCACGGTCGGCACCCACGTCTCGAACCTGCTGGCCAAGCTGGGCCTGAGCAATCGAGGCGAGGCGGCGGCGGCCTATCACCGGCTCGGCCTCGACACCATCCTCGACCTCCGCGAGCCCCTCGACCCGGCTTCCGACGTCACGAAGCCTCGCTGACACGCGGATTTCCCAAGGATTCCCGTCGCGACACCCCGGCGACGGCCCCGGCCGCCCGGCCCTCGATCACCGCTCTGACCAGGCCCGACGCGACGACGTAGGCGTCGCGTCGGCGATGACGTAGACGGCCTACGTCATCGGAGCCGGCAGGAATACGTCATCCGACGGATCCGCTCCTCGCCCGGCTGGTTCATAGTGAGCTCAGAACACGAAATCGGAATCCGGAACCCCGGCCACCGAGTAGAAGGAAAGGAAGAGCCGACATGACGACCCTGGGCGCAAGCTGGACCTGATCACCGAACCAGACATCGAAGGGCCTCTCCCACAGCGAGGGGCCCTTCGGCGCGTTCTGGCGACGGCCCGCGGCGGCCAGTTGGCGGCCGGGACCGCCGAAACCGGGATGTCTCACCCAGGGAGGCACTGGTCCTTCCGGCTCATTTCCCCCGACTCGGGCCATCGGCGCGTAAAGCCCCCGGCCCGAACCTGCCGATCACCTCGCTGCACAGCAACACCGCAGACGAGATGAAGATCCGCTCGGCCGCAATCTGGTCGCCTGGTCGGGCGAGGAGTCAATGGCGAACCCCGCGTCTGGCCCGAACAGTGACGCGGAAGGTCCGGAAATGTCAGCAGCGCATCGGTGGGGTAGCAAGGTTGCGGCCTGCCGACTCCGCCAGGCTGTCGTACTCGTCGCCCTCGCCGCGACGACCATGGTCGCCGCTGTCTCGGAGGCCGCGCCGACGCCGGGAGCCGTCCACCTCGGTGACGTCGTCTCGTTCTCGCAGTCCGAGGAGACCGCGCTCGAAGCACCCGACGACGCCATCCTCGAAGCCAGCGACCTGGCCACCGAGTCGAGGTACCCGGTCTCGATGGCCGACGTCCGCTCCGAGGTGCTGGGACGCCTGGCGAGCGCCGACGCGGGGTCGGGCGTCGACATCGCCCTCATCGACACCGGTGTCACACCGGTTCCCGGACTCGACGGCGACGACAAGCTCGTCCACGGGCCCGATCTCAGCGCCGAGGCGGAGATCCCGGAGCTGGCCCACCTCGACACCCACGGCCACGGCACGTTCATGGCCGGCATCATCGCCGGCGACGGCCAGGGCTTCCAGGGCATCGCTCCCGGCGCTCGCGTGGTCAGCGTCAAGGTCGCGGGAGCGGGCGGCGAGACCCACGTGGCCCAGATCATCGCCGCCATCGACTGGGTGATCGAACACCGCAACGACGCCGGGCTCGACATCCGGGTCCTCAACCTGTCCCTCGGGGTCGACACGACCGCCGACTACGTGGACGATCCCCTCTCGGCCGCAGTCGAGCGGGCGTGGGACGCCGGGATCGTCGTGGTGGTCGCAGCCGGCAACGACGGCACCGACGACGGCCAGCTCGACTCACCGGCCCACGACCCGTACGTCATCGCGGTCGGCGCCACCGAGAGCGAGCGTGCCGACTCCGACCGGGACGACCTGGTGGCCGACTGGAGCTCTCGGGGCGACGGGGTCCGCAACCCCGACATCGTCGCTCCGGGCCGGTCGCTGGTGTCGTTGCGGGTCCCCGGCTCGTCCAGTGACCTCGCCCACCCGGCCGCCGCGGTCGGAGATCGCTACGCCCGGGCGTCGGGGACCTCGCAGGCCGCCGCCGTCGTCTCGGGGTCGGTCGCGGCGCTCCTCGCCGAGCGGCCGTACCTCAACCCCGACCAGGTGAAGGCCGCGTTCCAGTTCGGCGCCGCCGACCTCGTGGAAGGCGAGACGGCCGACGGTTGGGGGCGGGTCCGCGGTGACTGGGCCCGCCGCCGCACGGGGCGGGTCGTGCGGGAGCGCGACGCGCTCGTCCAGGACCACCCGCGTGCGCTGATCGATTCCACCGCAACCGGCATCTCCCGACCCGCTGGCGCCACGTGGAGTGGGGGCACCTGGTCCGGAGCAACCTGGAGTGGCGGCACCTGGTCCGGAGCAACCTGGTCCGGAGCCACCTGGTCAGGAGCCACCTGGTCAGGAGCCACTTGGTCGGGCGCCACCTGGTCAGGAGCCACCTGGAGTGGCGGCACCTGGAGTGGCGGCACCTGGTCGGGCGCCACCTGGTCAGGTGTCACTTGGTCGGGAGGCACCTGGTCGGGAGGCACCTGGAGTTGAGGAGGGCGGCCGGGCGCGACCTGGCCTCACATCGGCGGTCAGTAGGAGGCGGGATAAAGAACCGAAGGAAAACGCCGATGAGGACTGCACCATGACCACGCTCCGGGCACCACTCACACCGAGGGTGACCACACGCACAGTGGCCACCCATCCCCGCCCCCGATCGCTCGGCACCGGCTGACCCCGACCACCATGGCGGAGGACCGGATGCCGCATGAGGCCAGCCCGACCGGGCTCGCGTCGCCGCGTCTCAAGGTCGCGCTCCTCGCCGTCGTCCTCCTCGCGTTCGACGGGGCGCTGCTGGCCACCGCGCCCCGGCCGACGACCGCCCTGTTCGACAGCCACTGGCCGGCGGTGGCCGTCGTGGTGGCGCTGGCCTTCGCCGTCAGCGAGAGGCTCGTCTTCCACATCGAGGCCCGCAACGAGGCGGTCAGCTTCTCGCCGAGCGACCTGCCACTGGCTCTCGGGCTCCTGGTCCTGTCACCGGTGACCTTCGTCTGCGCGCGGCTGGTCGGCGCGGCCGCCGGCATGATCCTCTGGCGACGGCCGCCGCTGTTCAAGTTCGCCTTCAACCTGTCGGTCTTCACGGCCGAGAGCCTCATCGCCGTGGTCATCTTCCGCAGCGTCGGCGCCGGCTCGGAGGTCACGCTGGCCACGTGGGCACTCCTCACGCTCGCCATGATGGTCGGGCTGGTCACGACCGGAGCGCTGATTGCCGTCGCCATCTCGTTCTTCGAGGGTGACGTCGTCTCCCGGGTCCGCAAGGAGCTGACCCACAGCTACATCTTCTACCTGCCGGGCGCGATACTGGCGTCTTCGACGATCGTCCCGTTCCTGATCGAACCGTGGCTCGGACTCGTGTTCCTGCTTCCGGCACCGCTCGTCTGGCTGATCCTGCGCTCCCACGGCGCGCTCCTCCACCGCTACAGCGACCTCACCGACATCCACGAGTTCTCCCGCCAGGTCGGCCGTTCGACCCAGCTCGAGGAGATCGCCGACACCGCCGTGCGCCAGATCGCCGACCACCTCCGCGCCGGTACCGTCGCCTTGACGGTGTGGGACATCGACGGCACCGCCCTCCAGTCGTGCTACGGCAACCGTGAATCGCTGGAGGTGCTGCCTGCCGGGTCCACCGATCCCGAGTGGGCCGAAGCGCTCGGCGCCGACGGCCCGGTCATGATCGACGACGGCGACCCGGAGGGTCCCCTGCACCGCCGTCTCGTGGCCCACGGCCTGAGCCAGGCGATCATCGTGCCGCTGGGCGATCACACCGGTCTCCTCGGCGCCCTCCTCGTCGCCGACCGCCACGGAGCCGTAGAGGCCTTCACCACCGACGACCGCGATCGGCTCCGCCCCATCACGAACCAGCTCGTGGTCGCGCTCCGCAAGGGCCAGCTCCACCTCCAGATCCAGCACGAGGCAACCCACGATCGCCTCACCCGACTGCCCAACCGCGCCTACTTCGAGGCCTGGGCCCAGCAGATGCTCGAGCTCGAGCCCGACTGCGACCACGCCCTGCTCATGATCGACCTCGACCGGTTCAAGGAGGTGAACGACACCCTCGGCCACCACGGGGGAGATCTCCTGCTGCTGCAGGTGACGGACCGCCTCCTCGAGAGCGTGGCCGACGGCGACATGGCGGCGCGCTTCGGCGGGGACGAGTTCGCCATCTTCGTCCCGGGCGCCGGAGAGGCGGAGGCGAGCGTCCTCGCCGAGGTCGTGAGCACCGCCATCGAACGACCGTTCCAGCTCGGCGAGGCCACCGTGGCGGTGGCCGCCAGCATCGGCGTCGCCATCGCCCCCCACCACGGGAGCAGCTGCGAGGCCCTCTTGCGCCGAGCCGACCTGGCGATGTACGACGCCAAGCGCCGACACGAGCGCTCGACCGTCTACCGCGACGACCTCGAGGGGCGCGACTCGGCCCGGCTGACGATGCTGGCCGACCTACGCGAGGCCCTGGCGACCGCCTCTCTGGAGGTCCACTTCCAACCGAAGATCGACCTTCGCACGCGGGAGATCGCCGGCGTGGAGGCGTTGGCTCGCTGGAACCACCC
>JBFJYB010000018.1:0-14668 GCA_041622835.1 Acidimicrobiales bacterium
CACCCCCACACCCGACACCGGCGACACCGCCGACACCACCACCGTCACCGACGGCGACGCCCCCAGCCCCACCGGCGGCGACGCCGACACCACCACCGTCACCGACGGCGACGCCCCCAGCCCCACCGGCGGCGACGCCGACGCGCCTCCGACCGTCGACGCCGAGACCGTCCGGGCGACCGCGGCCGGCGGCTTCACCGATGCCCGCACCCGCTTCGACAGCTTCCTCGGCAGCCGCAACATCGACCGGATGGGCAAGCTGGCCCAGCTCACGTCGTTGACCGAGCAGTACCAGCGAGAGGGCCTGTCGTTCGAGGAGGCCGCGACCCGTGCCGCCATCGAGACCTGGGGTGGCGACGTGGTCGGCGACATCATCTCCGGGAGCCACGGGGTCACCGCGCCCGGGATCAGCGTGGTCGGCGGCGCCTTCCTGCCGCCCCGGATGCGCGGGCTCATGCCCGACCAGTTCGGCGCCGAGATCCTGCGCGACGGCATGCGTCTGGGCGACGCGATGACGAGCGACGACCCGGGCGCGGTCGACGCCGCATGGGAGCACATCCGCAACGACCCGAACGGGTCGGTCATCCGCGGGATCGCCGAGGCCGGTTGGGAAGCCGGTGACTACCTGAGCGACGACACCCAGGCGTCGGTGTCGGCCCAGGACCTCGTCGAGGCCACCGGCGCCAACGTCGAGCAGTTCGGCCGGGACGCCGAGGCCGGGCAGTACGGGACCGTCCTTCGCGGCTGGGGCGAGATGACCTCGTTCGCCGGTTGGATGGCATCGGACGACTCCACCAACTGGGACCAGCTCGGCCGCGACCTGACGACCCTGTGGAACCACGCCGACTGGCACGTGAGCGACGGGACGGTGCAGGCGATCCAGCAGACCCCGATCGTCGGCGACGCGGTCACGCTGGCCCAGAACGCTCCCGCCTTCGCGGCCAACGCCGAAGAGGCCTTCTGGAACTGGTGGAGCTCGTGATCACCACCGTCTTCCTGTCGTCGAGCCAGCTCTCGCTGCTGGCCCGCCTCGCCGGTTGGCAGCCGTTCCCGTGGTCGCCGCTGCTCCCCCACCTCGGCGCCGACGAGCCGAGCGACGACGAGATCCAGGCTCTCGCCGCCAGGAGGTTGGTCGTCGACGACGGCACGCCCCGCGCCAACCGCGCCCTCGAGCTCGCCCTTGCCGCGGTCGGCGAGCCCGACGTGCTGATCGAGATCGCGCTCCCCGATCACCCGGCGGTGGCGCTGTGTCAGGCCGGCCCGCTGACAGTGGGTTGGCACGAGTACGACCGGGGTGGCGTCGCGCTGTCCTTCCCGCTGACCGCCTCCGATCGCTACCGCGTCATCTCCGACCTCCTGCGCGCCGACGACGGGGGCGACGGGCGCCCCGGACGGCGGATCGAGGTCTCGCCGTTCGAGCTCGAGCTGATCACGCTGGCCGCCGAGCCGCAGAGCGACGAGGGGCTGGCGACCCCCGAGGGGCTGCTCGGCCGGCTCGAGGCGGCCGGTTGGGCCACCGACCAACGCACCACGAACCGCTGGATCGACCGCCTGGTGGACGCCGGGCTCCTGCATCGGGGCGCAGACGGCGTCGAGCCGGCCGGCGACGCTGTCATGTTCGCCCACCCCCTCGCCTACGGGTTCGCGGTCAAGAAGATCTCCGCCACCGACCCGTCGGCTCCGCCGGTCGCCGACGGGCTCCACGTCTACCGTGCCGGCGATCGACTGGTCGCCACCCGCGCCCGCGGCACCGGCGCCGAAGCCACGATCGAGTGCCAGGAGCTCAACCGGCGCCAGCTCGCCGACGTCATCTTCACCATGACGCTCGACGCCGATGCGCTGGCCACCGTCGGGTCCGACTGACCGCGCGCCGCGAAGCCACCCGGACGCGAACCGACCCCCGGACACACCGGGGGCCGTCCTGGTGAACGAGGGCGCTCAGGCCGAGGCCGTCACTGCGTGTCGCCGCCCTCGTCGCCGCCCTCGTCGCCACCCAGGTGCTTGTCGGCCAGGTCGTCGACCTTGTCGAGCTTGTCGCTGAACTTGCCGCCGGTCTTGTCGTCGACCACGTCGGTCGCCTTGTCGACGCCGTCGGCGATCTTGTCGCCGTGGTCCTTGACCGCCTTCTTGGCCTTGTCGAACAGTCCCATGCTTTCCTCTCTCTGTGCCCGTGTCTGTACCCGCGTCGCAGTGGTCCACGGGCTCGGTCATCGATCCTGACGACGCTGGGCGCCGTCGGGTCGCGGGAATCCTACAATCACTGCGTCCGAACACGAGGGAGCAACGATGATCGACGTACCCAGCGGGAAGCTGTACCTGGGCCAGGTCGTCGACCCATCGACCCACGAGCGCACCGACGAGTCCGTCATGTACGACTCCGGTCAGCTCACCACCCACGGCGTGATCGTCGGTATGACCGGGTCGGGAAAGACCGGCCTCAGCATGATCCTGCTCGAGGAGGCGCTGCTGCAGGGCATCCCGACGCTGATCATCGACCCGAAGGGCGACATGGGGAACCTGCTCCTCCAGTTCCCCGACTTCGAGGCGAAGGACTTCGCCCCGTGGATCGATCCCGCCGAAGCCGACCGCGACGGCAAGACCGTCGACGAGGTCGCGGCCGCCACCGCCGAGCTCTGGAAGGGTGGGCTGGCCAAGTCCGGCATCGAGGGCGATCGGCTGGCGGCGCTGCGAGATGCGGCCCGGTTCACGATCTACACCCCGGGCTCGACCGCCGGGATCCCGCTCAACATCGTCGGCTCGCTGGGTGCCCCCGACCAGTCGGTCGACGCCGAGACCCTGACCGAGGAGATCGAGGGGTTCACGTCGAGCCTGCTCGGGCTGGTCGGCGTCGACAGCGACCCCATCAGCGGGCGTGAGCACATCCTGATCGCCAACCTCCTCAGCCACGCGTGGACGGCCGGTCGCGACCTCGACCTGCCGACGCTGATCACCCAGATCCAGGATCCGCCCATCCGCAAGCTGGGGGTGATCGAGCTCGACACCTTCTTCCCGGCGAAGGACCGCACCGCCCTGGCGCTCAAGCTCAACGGCCTGATCGCTTCCCCCGCCTTCGCCGGCTGGGTCCAGGGCGCGCCCCTCGATCCTGCGGCCCTGCTGTACACCGACGACGGCAAGCCCCGGGCGTCGATCATCTCGATCGCGCACCTGTCCGACGAGGAGCGGCAGTTCGTCGTCACGCTGGTCCTGTCGAAGGTGATCACGTGGATGCGGTCGCAGCCGGGTACGTCGGAGCTGCGCGCCCTCGTGTACATGGACGAGGTGTTCGGGTTCGTCCCACCGACGGCGGCGCCCCCGTCGAAGAAGCCGATCCTCACCATCTTGAAGCAGGCCAGGGCGTTCGGGCTGGGCATGGTGCTCGCCACCCAGAACCCGGTCGACATGGACTACAAGGCGCTGTCCAACGCCGGCACCTGGATGATCGGCCGCCTCCAGACCGAACGAGACAAGGGTCGGCTGCTCGAGGGGCTCGAGTCGGCGTCGGGTGGCGTCGACGTCTCGAAGGTCGACGCCACGATCAGCGGGCTCGACAAGCGCGAGTTCGTGCTGCACAGCACCAAGGCCGACGCGCCGACGGTGTTCACGACCAGGTGGGCCCAGTCGTATCTGGCCGGGCCGCTGACCCGGGAGAAGATCAGCGACCTCATGGCGAAATCACCCGAGCGCGAGGTCGCCGAGGCACCGACCGCCGCCACGGGCGCAGCCGCCGCGGCCGAGCCCGACGCGGCGGCCGCACAGGCCGAGCTGGCCGACGACGAGAGCGCGGTGGCGCCGAAGGTCGCCGACGGGGTCGAGGTCCGATATCTCGACCCGGCCGCGTCGTGGGCCGAGGAGGTCGGCGCGGTCGCCGGCGGTGGCCGGCTGGCGGCCGGGCTGGTGGCACGGGTGGAGCTCCTGTTCGACGAGACCAAGGCCGACCTGCGCCACCAGGAGGAGTGGGAGGCGGTGATCTTCCCGCTCGACGGCCAGACCGCCGACGCCGACGACGCGGTCGACGTCGACTACGACGACCGCGACCTCCGCAGGGACCCGCCCGAGGGCGCCGTCTACGTCCTCCCCGACGCCCCGATCCACACCAAGACCTACTTCTCCAAGGCGCAGACCGCCCTCAAGAACCACGTCTACCAACACGAGACCACGACCCTCTACCACAACCCCCACCTCAAGCTGTTCTCGCGGGTCGGCGAGTCCGAGGACGAGTTCCGGGCCCGGTGCGCCAAGGCGGCCGAGGACCAGGTCGACGCCGAGGCCGACAAGCTACGCGAGAGCCTCGAGAGCAAGGTCGACCGGATCAAGGCCGCCATCGCCAAGGCCGAGGACAAGGTGCGCGAGGTCGAGGCCGACGCCAAGGGCCGGGGCAAGGACGAGCTGCTGTCGGCGGCCGGCGACCTGCTCGGCGGGCTCCTCGGCGGTCGGAAGTCGACCAGCAGCATCCTCAGCGGGGTCCGGAGGGCGTCGTCCAAGCGCCGGGAGGGCGGCAAGGCGGCCGAACGCCTCGCCACCGCCCAGAATCGCCTCGAGGAGAAGGTCGACGACCTCGAGGAGCTCGAGGAGGAGCTGGCCGAGTCGCTCATGGACATCCAGGACGACTGGGCCGACAAGGCCGAGGACGTCCAGGAGCTCGAAGTCGGCCTGGAGAAGACCGACATCACCGTCGACGACCTCGCCCTCGTCTGGATCCCGACGGATGGGTGACGGGCCGCTGGCCGGCCGGGTCGCCATCGTGACCGGGGCCGGAAGCGGTCTCGGGCGCCAGCACGCACTGGCACTGGCAGAGGCCGGGGCCCGCATGGTGGTGAACGACCTCGGGGAGAGCGCCGACGAGACGGTCGACGCCATCGAGTCGGCCGGGGGCGAGGCGGTGGCCGAGCACTCGAGCGTCGCCGACTGGGACGCAGGCGCCGCCCGCCTCCAGCTCGCCCTCGACACCTACGGCGACCTGCACATCGTCGTGAACAACGCCGGGATCACCCGCGACCGCATGAGCTTCTCGATGACCGAGGACGAGTGGGATGCCGTCGTCGCCGTGCACCTGAAGGGCCACTTCGTGGCCGCCCACCATGCCGCAGCGCACTGGCGGGCCCGGGCCAAGGACGGCCACGAGGCGCCCCGACGCATGGTGCACACGACCAGCGAGTCCGGCCTGTTCGGCGCACCGGGTCAGACCAACTACGGCGCGGCCAAGGGGGGCATCGTGACCCTGTCGCTGGCGCTGGCCCGAGAGCTGCACAAGTACGGCGTCACCTCCAACGTCATCGCCCCCCGGGCCCGCACGCCGATGACCGCCAACGTCCCGAGCATGGCGCCGCCCGACGATCCCGACGCCTTCGACACCTTCGACCCGGCCAACGTGTCACCTCTGGTCGTGTGGCTGTGCACCGACGACGCCGCCGACGTGAACGGCCAGACCTTCGTCGTCGGAGGCTCGGGCATCTTCTTGATGCGCCCCTTCTCGCACGCCGCCGAGATCCGCACCGACCGACGCTGGACCGTCGACGACATCAACGGGCGCCGGGCCGAGCTGTTCTCCGCCACCGATCCCGGCATCCCTCCCTTCGACGCGCCGTCGTTCTAGCAGGGTGGCGGCCACGTGATCCGGCCCTACGACGATGCCGACCTCACCGAGGTCCTCGACGTCTGGTATCGGGCGTCGATCATCGCCCATCCGTTCCTGACCGAGGAGTTCCTCGAAGCCGAGAGCCGACGGACCCGCGACGAGTGGCTCCCGGTGGCGGAGACCACGGTCTACGCGCTCGACGGGCGGGTCGTGGGGTTCCTGGCGCGGCTCGACAGCGAGGTCGGAGCGATCTTCGTCGACCCCGACCACCAGCGCCGGGGCATCGGCCGGGCGCTGATGGACCACGCCGCCGAGTCCCGCCCGCACCTCGAGCTCGACGTCTTCGAAGCCAACCCCGTCGGTAGGGCCTTCTACGAGGCGTACGGTTTCGTCCGCGTGGCCGAGCGTCTCGACCAGGAAACCGGACAGGTCGCGCTCCGCCTCCGTTGGGAACCTACTCGGGCCGAGGAACGCCCGGGCTGACCGGCCTCATTCGCCCTCCGGCGTGGGTTCCGGCGCCGGTTCGGGCGTCGGTCCCGGCGTCGGCTCGGTGGTGATGGGCTCGTCGAGCCCCAGCCGGGCGGTGTCGACGAGCTGCACGAGGTTGTCCTCGTCGCAGTCGAAGGCCCCCCTCCCGAACGGGTGCACCCGCACCCACGCACCCTGGGAGAGCTGCATGAGGACGAAGCACGGCGACGGCAGACCGTCGGCGGGGTTGGACACCCCGTGCAGCCCCCTCGCATCCCATGCATCGATCGTGTCGGCGGCATCCAGCACGCTCGAGCGGGTGAGCAACGAGGGGTCGTAGTCGTCGGTCCCGGCGAGGACGGCCCGGTTGACGGCCTCCTCGAACAGCAGCCCCGCCGCCCAGGCCCGGACCCCCACGGTGTCGGGGATGGCGTCGGGATCGGTGCGCCCCAGCCAGAACAGGTAGCGGGTCAGCTCGAAGTTGGCGTCGGCCTCCTCGAAGGGCACGGTCGTGAGGGAGCTGAACACGCCCTCGCCGAGCGGGCCGGCCGCCGCGACCCAGTCGGCGCGGTAGCAGTTGCCGGCGCAGTCGTACAGGGTCACGTCGACCGGCTCCTCCTCTTCCTGGAGAGCGGCCAGCAGGTCGATGAACCGCTCGCCGTCGGCGCCCCAGGTCACGGCCTGGATGTCGTCGGCCGCGACGGTCGAGGCGTGGACGGCGTAGTCCTCGTCGAAGGCCACGGTGGGCGTGTACACGTAGGTGAAGCCCGCTGCGGTGTTGGCCTCGATCTGCTGCTCGCCGTTGATGATCGTCGTCGGCAGCTCGAGGAAGAGCGTCGCGGCCGAGGTCACCGCCTCGGGGAAGGTGTCGGCGAAGAAGCGGGCGGGGCCGGCGAGCCGCAGGTCGTTGGGAAACGGGTTCGACAGGAACGTCAACGGCGACTCGCGGCGGCGGGGCGTGTTGGCGGTGGCCGGGATGTCGAGCAGGCTGCAATCGGGATCGAGCAGCAGCTCCAGCCCCTCGTCGTCGAAGAGGGCCTGCGAACCCACCAGCGCGAACACCTCGCCCTCACAGGCCTCGCGGATGGCGTCGTCGTGGCTGAACAGGCCGGTGTCGATGAAGCGCACGCGGACCCGGCGGTCGGCCAGCCCACCTGCGTCGTTGACCGCCGCCGCCCACGCTTCGATCGCCTGCCAGGCCGCCAGGGCCGGCGGGCTGTCGACCGCGCCGGTCGTGATGTCGGCGATCACGGCAACGGTCATCGTGTTCTCGGTGAGGCCGGGTTCGAAGTCGGGCTCGGGTGTGGGCGTCGGCGTCGGTGTCACCCCGGGGACCGGAGTCGGCGTCGGCTGGTTGGACGGCGGCAGCTCCAGGTCCGGTGTGGGCGTCGGAGTGGGCTCGGTCACCTCGAGGGCCAGGGTGGTCGACGAGGGCGGCCCCAGGTCCGGGGACGCGCAGGCTGAAACGATCGTGACGAAGACGAGGAGCGAGCCCGCCAACAGGCGGCCGGGGAGACGGTTGGCGTGCACCGGCGCTCAATCTAGGGCAGCACGGCCTCGACCCGGAGCCGCCCCGCCGCCGAGCAACGGCACCGGTAGGCTCGCCGGGCCAGCCGTCGCCTGGCTGGGAGATCCTGTGACCGAGACGAAGCCCGGCCGGGCGAGCCCGGCACCAGCCAGCCCGGCGCGAGCCCGGGCCCTCCGGGCCTTCGATCACGTCGAGTACCGGAAGGTCTTCACCGCGGCCCTCGTCGTCCAGCTGGGCTTCTGGATGTCGCACATCGCGTTCCAGGGGCTGATCGTCGAGCTCACCGACAACGACGAGCTCCAGGTCACGCTGCTGTTCTTCGCTCTGTTCATCCCGATCCTGTTCGTCGCTCCGATCGGGGGTCTCGTCGCCGACCGGCTCGATCGCCGGACGATCCTGCTGGCCTGCTACGGCACCCTCTCGGTCAGCTCGGGCGTGACTGCGCTCCTCGTCGTCACCGACGTGATCAACCCGGGGCTACTGCTGCTGATGGCGTTCGTCGTGGGCGTCGTGTTCTCCTTCCTCGGTCCGGCCCTGAACGCGGTGGCCGCCAACTCGGTCCCGGCCTACGACCTCGCCAGCGCCATCTCGCTCACCGCCGTGGTGGTCAACGTGACCCGCGTGGCCGGGCCGATCATCGCCGCGCCGATCGTCGCCGCCGGTCTGTTCGAGGTGGGGTGGTTGGCCTACTCCGGAGCGGCGGCCGTCGCCCTGCTGCTGATGTCGCGGGTCCGGCTCACGCCCTACCAGCCGGAGTCCGACAGCCTGGGTCCTCTGATGCGGATGCGGGTCGGGCTGGCCCACGCCCGGGAGCGCCGTCCGGCCGCTCCGGCACTGCTGCTCGTGGCCGTGATGAGCCTGTGCCTGGTCAGCCACATCGGGCTGCTGCCGTCGTTCGTCGAGGACGAACTGGGCCAGCCCCGGGGCCGGTTCGCCTACGTCGTGGCGGCCAGCGGGGTCGGCGCCATCGTCGGTTCCTTCCTGGCCGGCTCGCTGGCGCGGGCGCCGACCATCGCCCGCGCCGCCCGCTTCGGCATCGGGTACGCGGCGTCGCTGCTCGTGTTCGGCCTCACGAGCCAGTTCTGGCTGGCGATCGTCGTCCAGGTCGTGGCCGGGACGTTCTACTTCGCGACGATGACGACGCTGCAGACCATCGTCCAGGCCGTGGTCGACGACGACAAGCGGGGCCGGGTGATGAGCCTGTTCCAGATCGCCTGGGCCGGCCTGGTCCCGTTCGGGACCCTGGCCATGGGCATCGTCGCCGACCCGCTGCGGGCCGGCGTGCGAGCGACGATCGTCGGTGCTGCCGTCATCGCTCTCGCCTACTCGGCCGCGCTCGCCGTGCGGTCGAGGCACTGGCCCGCCGCCCACAGCGCGACCTGATACGGCCGCCGCGGTCCTGGCCCGAGCGCTACGGTCGCGGCGATGGGCGTGGACGCCGTCCCACCGACCGGGCCGCCCGACGAGGCTGCCGACGTCGACGGCCTGCTCTGGTACCCGGCCTTCGACGATCTCGAGCGCCCTTCCGACGCGCCACCACCCGAGGAGGCGCCGGGCTTCTCCGAGCTGGTGGACTCGCTCACCGAGATGCCCGAGCAGGTCACCGAGCTGGCCCGGCTGGCGAGGACCCGGTACCACGAGGCGACCGAGCTCGACCTGGAGGCGCAGCCCGACACCCTCGGCTCGGGAACCGACGGCCGCCCCAACACCGGCTCGTGGGTGATGCGCCTGTTCTGGCATCCCGTCGACGAGGTGGTCGAGCTGATGGGGGCGGGCGCCGTCTTCACCCGGTCGGCGTTCGCCCCGTCGCTCCACTGCGATCCGGCCGCGCTGCGCTTCGATCCGGCGCTCGAAGCCCACGTCGTCGACGGGCGCCTCCGGGTGCCGTGGTCGCGACCGGCGCTGCGGGTCCGGCTGGGCGTCGAGGGCCGCTCGCAGGACCGGACGCTGTTCACCCTCACCCTGACGTCGCGCCACCGACCTCTGTACCCCAAGGGGTTCTACCCCGCCGGCCACCGCGTCCTCGAAGCGCTCGACGCCCGCATCGCGGCCCATCGCGGCCGAGCCTGAGACATCGCTAGGCTGCGGCCACGACCGGCGAGGGGACACCACCGTGAACATCGAGATCTTCGGCTCGGAACGCACCGTCGACGGGCTGGTTGCGGCGGCTCGCACCGCCCACGAGCAGGGGTTCGAGGGATACTGGATGCCCCAGATCTTCGGGCTCGATGCCCTGACCGCCATCGCCGCGGCCAGCACCCAGGTCGACGGGATCCGCTTCGGCACGTCGGTCATCCCGACCTACCCGCGGCACCCGATGATGCTCGCCCAGCAGGCCCTCACCGCCAACCAGGTCAGCGGGGGTCGCCTCCAGCTCGGGATCGGGCTCTCCCACCAGATGGTCGTCGAGGGCATGTGGGGCATCAGCTTCGACAAGCCGCTCCGCCACATGCGCGAGTACCTCGAGATCCTCGTGCCGCTGATCCAGAAGGGCTCGGTCTCCTTCGAGGGCGATACGCTGACCGGCAAGGGCGACATCGACGTACCGGCCGACCCGTGCCCGGTCCTGGTGGCCGCCCTCGGCCCGAAGATGCTCGAGCTGACCGGCCGCGTCGCCGACGGCACCATCACCTGGATGGTCGGCGCCAAGACCATCGCCGACCACACCGCACCCACCATCAACGCCGCGGCCGAGGCGGCGGGCCGGCCCGCTCCCGACGTGGCGTGCGGACTCCCGGTGTGTGTCACCGACGACGTCGACGGCGCCAGAGCACGAGCGGCCGAGCTGTTCGCCATCTACGGCATGTTGCCGTCGTATCGCGCCATGCTCGACCGCGAAGGGCTGGACGGGCCCGCCGACCTGGCCGCCATCGGGAGCACCGACCAGGTGAAGGACCGGATCGGCGAGATGTTCGACGCCGGGGCCACCCGCCTGGCGGCGTCGGAGTTCGGCACCCCCGACGAGCTGGCCGCCACCCGCCAGGCCCTGGTGGAGCTGTTGTAGTCAGGTCAGCCCGGATAGGCGTCGGGGTCGTCGAAGCCGGCCTGCAGCCAGCTGATCTGGGCTCGTAGCTCCTCGTAGGCAGCCAGGCGGGCCGCATCCGAGCCGTCGGCCTCGGCCCGCTCGACCGTGTGCCAGAGGCGGGAGAGCGCAGTGGGCCCCAGGCTGAGCAGCGCCTCGGCGCCGGCCGCCGTCCACTTGGCGAGCACGTAGCGGCACAGCGCCCCGACCGGGATGTCGAGGTTGGCCGACACGTTGGCGATCGTGGCCAGCGGGTCGAGCTTGCCGTAGAGGGCAACCTCCCGCTTGAAGTTGGCGTCGGGGTCGTCGTCGGGCCACGGCCCGTCCCAACGTTCGAGGGTGATCGTCGGTGCGGCGTCGGACATCGGGCCAGCATCGCACGGCGGTAGTTGGCCCCC
Organism: Acidimicrobiales bacterium; assembly: GCA_041622835.1. Lineage (GTDB taxonomy): Bacteria > Actinomycetota > Acidimicrobiia > Acidimicrobiales > JBFJYB01 > JBFJYB01. The sequence continues at coordinate 10,992 of JBFJYB010000018.1, forward strand.
GGACTCGGCCGCGACCAAGATGGGGGTCATGGTGGCCTCGGTGCACGTCGCCAACGTCGGGCCCACGGCTGCGTTCTTCCGGGCGCCCAAGCCGTCGGACGTCGCGGGGCTGGTGAGCGCCGACGGCGGTATGACCAGCGTGCTGGGCCCAAGGTTCCTGCCGAGGCTGCAGCCCACCCGGGTCGGGATGGTGGCGTTCTGGGAGGACGAGGCGTCGCTCGACTCGTTCCTCGCGTCCCACGCCACCGCGGCGCGCCTGGCTGGCGGCTGGCACGCCCGGCTCGAGCCGCTGCGCGCCTACGGCACCTGGCCCGGGCTCGACCCCGATGTCGCTCGCAGCCGCAGCTCCGAGGCCGACGGGCCGGTCGTCGTGACGACCCTCGCCCGCCTCGAGATCCGCCGTGCCCGCCACTTCTTCGCCACCAGCGCCAGGGCGGAGGGCCAGGTGGTGACCGCGCCCGGTCTGATCTGGGCCACCGGGTTCGGCTCGCCGCCGTTCCTGGGCACGATCTCCCTGTGGGAGTCGGCCCGCGCTGCGGCCGACTACGCCTACGAGAGCGACACCGCCCACGCCGACGCCATCGCCACAGACCGAGCCCAGACCTTCCACAAGCAGAAGGCGTTCATCCGCCACCGGGTGCTGGCCGCCTCGGGCTCCGTTGCGGGAAAGAACCCCCTTCCGGACGGCGCCATCGCAACTGCCTAGGCGGCGGGACCACCCTCGGCTAGACAGGGGGAACGCAACTCAGGAGGACGAGCGAATGCAGATCGAATCCAGCTCGGGCGGCCAAATGGCCACGTTCTGGGGCCAGTCCTACGAGTCCTACGACGCTGCGGTCTCGGCGGCAGTGGAGGCGGCGCACCAGGCCCTGGCGGGCAAGACGCTCGAGTGGCTCGAGGTGATCGAGTTCCGGGGCGGCTTCAGCGACAACCGGCTCCAGTACCAGACCTCGGTCCGCATCGGCTACGCCTGACTAACCCTGTCCGCCGCTGACGGCCTGGACCGAGGCCTTGCCGGCGGAGATCCAGGGCATCATGGCCCGCAGCTCGGCCCCGACCTGCTCGATGCGATGGTCGTGGCCCTCGTTCTCGAGTCGGGTGAAGTTCGGGCGTCCGGCCCGGCTCTCGGCCACCCACTCCTCGGCGAAGCTGCCGCTGCGGATCTCCTCGAGGATGGTCTGCATCGTCTGGCGCACGTGGTCGGCGACGACCCGAGGTCCCCGGCTGAGGTCGCCGTACTCGGCGGTGTCCGACACCGAGTAGCGCATGCCGGTGATCCCCTCCTCGTACATGAGGTCGACGATCAGCTTCAGCTCGTGGAGGCACTCGAAGTAGGCGATCTCGGGCTGGTACCCGGCGTCGACCAGCGTGTCGAAGGCCCCCTTGACCAGCGAGGTGAGCCCGCCGCACAGCACGACCTGCTCGCCGAAGAGGTCGGTCTCGCACTCCTCGGTGAAGGTGGTCTCGATCACCCCGGCCCGGGCGCCGCCGATGGCGTCGGCGTAGGCCAGTGCCGTTTCCTTGGCGTGTCCGGTCGCGTCCTGCTCGACCGCGATCAGGCACGGCACGCCCCCGCCTTCGGTGTAGGTCCGGCGCACGAGGTGGCCCGGGCCCTTGGGTGCGACCATGGCGACGTCGACGCCCGCCGGCGGCCGGATCAGGTCGAAGCGGATGTTGAAGCCGTGGGCGAAGAACAGCGCGTCGCCGTCGTCCAGGTTGGGGGCGATGTGGGTCTCGTAGATCTCGGCCTGCTCGGTGTCGGGCAGCAGCACCATGATCAGGTCGGCCTCGGCGCTGGCCTCGGCCAGGCCGAGCACGGACAGCCCCGCCTCCTCGGCCTTGGCGCGCGAGCCCGAGCCCTCGCGGAGCCCGACGCGCACGTCGATGCCCGACTCCTTCAGGTTCAGCGCGTGGGCGTGGCCCTGTGACCCGTACCCGAGGATGGCGACCTTGCGATCGGCGATGCGCGATCGGTCGGCGTCGGCTTCGTAGTAGATGTTGGCCACGGTCAGTCCCTCGGTAGCTCGGATCGGTGGAAGCAGCGAACGGTAGCGGCGCCGGGGCCGGCTGCCGAACCCGGTTCAGCCATCGCCGTCGATGACGGTCAGCTTGGCCCCGTCGTCGGAGCCACCCCGGCGATCGCGGCTCAGCCGCGGCAGCGCGATCTTGCCGGTGCGCTGGATGTCGACGATGTCGTAGGCCTCGAGCAGCTGCTCGAAGTCGCTGACGCGGCCGGGCGTGCCCGACAGCGACACCATGAGCTCGTCCCGGCCGACGTTGAGGACCTTGGCATCGAAGATCCGAACCAGGTCCATGATCTGGCCGCGGATCTCGGGCGCCGCCTTGACCGTGCACAGCATCAGCTCGCGCTCGACCGACGCAGCCGGGTCGAGCTCGGTGATGTCGACCACGTTGATCAGATTGTTGAGCTGCTTGACAACCTGCTCGAGCGGCGCCGACTCGACGTCGACGACTATCGTGATCCGGCTCATGGTGGGGTCGTCGGTCGGCGCCACGGCCAGCGACTCGATGTTGAACCCGCGTCGAGCGAACAGCCCGGCGACCCGGGCCAGCACCCCGGCCTTGTTCTCGACGTGGACGACCAGCGTGTGGGTCGGGCGTGGGCGCTCCGGCCCGGTCACGACGACGTCTCCTGGGACGGATGCACGACCAGGTCGCTGTTCGGGTGGCCCGCGGGGACCATCGGGAACACCTTCTCGCGCGCATCGGTGCGGAAGTCGATGACGACCGGCCGGTCGTCGATCTCGTTGGCCTTCTGGATGGCGGGCTCGACCTCTTCGGGCGATTCGACCCGCATGCCGACGCAGCCCATGGCCTCGGCCCACATCTTGTAGTCGGGCACCTCGTGGGTGAGGTGCACCTCGCTGTAGCGCTCGTCGTAGAACATCTCCTGCCACTGGCGCACCATGCCGAGGTAGGCGTTGTTCAGGATCGCGATCTTCACCGGGACCCGCTCGACGGTGGCGGTGACCAGCTCCTGAGCGGTCATCTGGAAGCAGCCGTCGCCGTCGACCGCCCACACCATCGAGTCGGGCCGGCCGACCTTGGCTCCGATCGCGGCCGGGACCGCGAAGCCCATGGTGCCGAGTCCGCCGGAGTTGATCCAGGTGTAGGGGTGGTTGAACCTCCAGTACTGGCTGGCCCACATCTGGTGCTGGCCGACGCCGGAGGCGACGATCGTCTCGTCGGGCGTGTTGTCCCGCAGCGTCTCGACGACGAACTGGGGCTTGAGCAGGTCGCCTTCCTCGGGCGGGTCGTAGTGCAGCGGATACTGCTCCTGCCAGCCGCTGATGGTCGACCTCCATGCGCCGCGCTCGGGGCTCTCGGCCCGGTCGGCGGCGCCGCCGAGCTGGTCGATGGCGCGGACGAGCTCCTGGATCACGGCCCGGCAGTCGCCCTCGATCGCCACGTCGGCCGGACGCACCTTGTTGAGCTCGGCGGCGTCGATGTCGACGTGGATGACCTTGGCGTCGGGGGCGAACCCGTCGAGCTTGCCGGTGACGCGGTCGTCGAACCGGGCGCCCAGGGCGATCAGCAGATCGGACTTCTGCATGGCGGTGACCGCGGTGTAGTTGCCGTGCATCCCGGGCATGCCCAACGCGAGGGAATGGTCGTCGGGGAAGCCGCCGCGGTTCATCAGCGTCGTCACCACGTGG
>JBFJYB010000019.1:0-14368 GCA_041622835.1 Acidimicrobiales bacterium
AACGGGATTCGAACCCGTGTTACCGCCTTGAAAGGGCAGCGTCCTAGGCCGCTGGACGATGGGGGCTCCGGAATCGCTCGAGGGCCCGGTCACGATAGCACTGCGCCTGGCCCATCCCCACGGCCGACCCGACCCCCCGCGCGCCGGTCCCGGACCTACGGTGGAGGGCGGTGCAACGGACAGTCCCGGCGCCGGTCGTGGCCGCCGTGGTCGTGGTGGGCGGGCTCGTGGCCACGGCGTGCTCGACGGTGTCGACGCCCGCTCCCGTCGAGGAGGCTGCTCCCTCGCCCTCCTCCTCCCGTTCGCGGACCCTGGAGCGCTGGCCGGCCCTGGCGGCGTACTGCGCGTCGGATCCTGACCGCGAGCCGCCGACCCCGCTCACGATCGACGTACCCACTGCCCGAAGCCCCGAGGAGGCCATCGCCGAGTACCAGCCGACCGTGCCGCGGCTGGTCGGCGTCGAGCTGGTGAAGGTGGAGCAGACCACGAGGTGGCCGTTCACCGCTACCTTCGTCGCCGAGTTGGCCGACGGGTCGATCGGCGCCAAGGTGCTCGTCGAACGAATCGGCGACGGCGACAAGCGCCGATGGGTCGTCGTCACCGAGTCGTACTGCACCGACCTGGTCCACGGCGGCGAGCGGAGGCTGCGATCCACCCTGGCGCTGTGCGCGTTGGGGTACCGGGAGGAAGAACCGTCCGAGCCGGAGGAGCCCTCGGAGACACCGGTCGCTTCCAACGCCTGGTGCCCGCCGAATCCGGGCGACAGCCTCGACGCCAAGTGAGGCTCAGTTCGACGCGGCGTCGATCAGGTTCTCGAGCAGGAAGCTCAGGTAGCTGTAGACGGCGAAGGCCGGGGCATCCGGGTGGTCGGGATCGGGTTCGTCCATCTCCTCGGCCACGTCGAGGCGGGTGCCGAGCACGAGCCGCAGGCTGTTGATGGCCCCCATCCACTGCATGGCCTGCTCCTCGTCGAGCCGCTCGGCGCGAGCGTGCTGCTCGAGGGTGTCGAGATCGGCCAGGCGCTTGGACAGCAGCTCGTCGTGGGTGAGCGCCGCATACTCCTGGTCGCGCTCGGCGTCGTCGGGGTAGGCGGTCGGGAACAGGCGACGAAGCCCCGGGTCGGTCCCGTCGACCAGCATCTCGCGCAGCTGGGGGACCAGCGCCTCGAGCAGCCCCCGCTCCTCGTCGGGAAGCTCGATCGTGAACGTGCCGTCGCGGTTGCGGCCGATGCGACGGACGGGGCGCCGCCTCACGAGTCCTTCTGCATGGTCGCCCACAAGCCGTGCTCGTGCAGCCGGAAGACGTCGAGCTCGCACTTCTCCCTCGCGCCCGACGCGACGACCGCCCGCCCCTTCTCGTGGACGTCGAGCATCAGGCGCGTCGCCTTCTCGAGGCTGAAGCCGAACAGCTTCTGGAACACGAAGGTGACATACGACATCAGGTTGATCGGGTCGTTCCAGACCAGCACGATCCACGGGACGTCGGGATCGACGTGGGTGTCGTCGGTCGGCTCGTCGACCTCGACCGGCGCCGGCCCGGGCCCCGGGCCCGCCGTGATCAGGCTGGCTGAGAGGCCATCGACGACGGCCACACCGGCAGGGCGAATCATAGGAATCAGCGCGCGGCGAGCTCGGGGTCGGCCGCGTCGACAGGATCGGCCTCGACCGGTGGTCGCTCGAACAGACGCAGGTGGAAGGTCAGCACCGCCACCCAGAGTACGACCGCGCCGACCACGTGGGCGCCGACCAGCAGCACCGGCACGCCGGTGAAGTACTGCGTGTACCCGATCGCTCCCTGGGCGACGATCACCGCGAGGAGGATCGAGCCCTGGCGGCGCACGACCTCCGGGGCGCCGCGCCGGTGGACCGTCACCACCGCCGCCACGGTCAACAGCAGCAGAACGACGACCGCACTCCCGTGCACGCGGGCGACGTCGGGGACGAAGTAGGGCAGCCGCTCGGCCTCCTCGTCGCCGCCGTGCGGGCCCGAACCGGTGACGATGGTGCCGGTCACCAACACGATGACGGCGGCCGCGACGATCAGCCTCGACAGCCTGACGATCTCGTCGGCGACGATCGGATGGTGACGGCCGTCGGCGCGACCCGCCCGGTCGTGGAGGACGACCGCGTTCCACACCAACACCATCGACAGCAGGAAGTGGGCGATCACGTTCTGGGGCAGCAGCTCGCTGCGCACGACGACGGCGCCGAGGACGATCTGGGCGACGACACCGACCACGAGACCCCATGACCACAGCACCAGGTCGCGACGACGGGGGACCCGGCGCAGCGACCCGAGAACCGCCAGGATGACGGCGACCGACACCGCGCCGGTGATCAGCCGGTTGACGAACTCGACCATGGCGTGGACGTTGTCGATCTCGGCGACGAAGGTGTCCTCCTCGCAGTTCGGCCAGTCGCTGCAGCCGAGCCCCGAGCCGGTGAGACGCACGCTCGCACCGGTGACGACGATGACGCCCAGCGCGACCAGCGCCAGCAGGGTGATGCGCCGGTAGTCGGCGGGGGAGACGCGCCGTTGCAGCACACCATGAGGCTACGGCCGTCCCCGGGCCCGACCCGCATCGGCCCCCTTTGGCCCCGGGCGTCCGGCACCCCTACGATTCCCGTCGATGGCTGTCCCCCTCAAAGGCCACGTCCAGGTGGCCGAGCGCTCGCGTGTCGCGGCGTTCGTCGCGCTGACCAAGCCCCGCATCATCGAGCTGCTGCTGGTGACGACCGTGCCGACCATGGTCGTGGCCGACCGGGGGATCCCGTCGGTGTGGCTGATGTTCGCCACGGTGCTCGGCGGGGCACTCGCCGCCGGTGGCGCGAACGCCTTCAACATGTACGTCGACCGCGACATCGACCGACTGATGGAGCGCACCAGCCGGCGCCCGCTCGTCACCGGCGAGATCGCGCCGGCCGACGCGCTGGCCTTCGCGACAACGCTCGAGGTCGTGGCCTTCTTGTGGCTGTGGGCGTTCGTCAACCTGCTCAGCGCGGTGCTGGCCGTCTCGGCCTGCCTGTTCTACGTGTTCGTGTACTCGCTGTGGCTCAAGCGCCGCTACACGTCGAACATCGTGATCGGTGGGGCCGCCGGCGCCGTTCCCGTGCTGGTCGGCTGGGCTGCGGTCGAGGACTCCCTCGGCTGGGCGCCGCTCGTTCTCTTCGCCGTCATCTTCACCTGGACCCCTCCGCACTTCTGGGCCCTGGCCATCCGCTACCGCGCCGACTACGCCGCGGCCGACGTGCCCATGCTGCCGGCGGTCACGAGCCTGCGGGCCACCGCCGTTCGCATCCTGGTGTACACGGTCGTCCTCTGGGCTCTCAGCCTGCTCTTCTCGCCGGTCGCCGGCATGGGTGCGCTGTACCTGGTCGTCGCCGTCGTCGCCGGCGGCGCCCTCACCTGGGCCGCCATCCGGGTGCTGCGATGCCCCGACGAGCGGCAGGCCATGCGCATGTTCACCTTCTCGATCACCTACGTGACCATCCTCTTCGCCGCCATGGCCGCCGACCAGGTGATCCGCACCGGTGTGTGACGCGACCGCCAGTTTCGGGGGGTGCGGCGGTGCTGTGTAGAGTCGCCGACCGGAACGGTTCCCGCACGTCCGGGCACCGTTGCCTAGCATCGACCGGCCTAGCATCGATCGCACCGCGCGAGACCATCCCGAGCCCACCTCCATGACCATCACCGACGACCCACCCGAGACTGCTGACGACCCGGTCGCCGGCGGCCCGGTCTCCGACGTCGGTGTCGACGCCGCACCTCCGGGTGGCGCCGCTCCCTACGCCGAGCCGACCGGCCTGGCCGGGCTGTTCGCGTCGGGCGAGCACAAGACGATCGGGCGGGTCTACCTGGCCTGCAGCGCCATCTTCGGCCTGCTGGCTCTGGTCGTCGGCTGGCTCGTCGCCCTCGAGCAGATCGACATGGCGACGATCGACGTCTTCGGCAACGCCGAGGGGTACTTCCGGGCCGTGGTGCTGTTCCGCGCCGCCATCGTGTTCCTGGTCGTCGTTCCGATGTTCCTGGGCGTGGCCATGGTCGTCGTGCCCCTCCAGCTCGGAGCCCCGTCGGTGGCGTTCCCCCGGCTGGCGGCGGCGTCGCTGTGGGCCTGGCTCGTGGGCTCGGGGATCTTCGTGGCCAGCATCCTCGCCGACGGTGGCCCGAACGCCGGTGGCGACCTGGCGGCGATCGAGCTCACCCATCTCGCGTTGGGGCTGACCGTGGTCGGCCTCCTGGCCGGGTCGATCTCGATCCTCACCACGATCGTCGCCCAGCGTCCGCCGGGCATGACGCTCTTCGAGGTCCCGCTGTTCAGCTGGTCGATGCTGGTGGCCGGCGGGGTCTGGCTGCTGACGCTGCCGGTGCTCGTCGCCGACCTCGCTCTCGGCTGGGTCGACCTGCGGGGGACCGACGCCTTGTTCTTCGAGACACCGGTGCTCGGCAACTACCGCTATCTCGAATGGGTCTTCGAGCAACCCCAGGTCTTCGCCTTCGCCATCCCGCTGCTCGGCATCGTCGCCGAGCTGGTGCCGATCCTGTTCGGGATCCGCCAGCGACTGTACGGCGTGATGATGGGCGCCATCGGCGGCTTCGGCCTCTTGACGGTGGGCGCCTACGCCCAGCCGGCGTTCAACACCGACGTCCGCACCGAGGCGCCCTACGTCGTCCAGTCGCTGCTGCTCGTGCTCCCGCTGCTGGTGCTGCTCGGTGGCTGGGCCGACACCGCCGTGCGAGGGACCAAGGTGCGCTCGCCTCGGCCCACCCCGCAGCTCGCGCTCGGTCTGGCCGCCGTCATCATGCTGCTGGCGGGCGCCGCCGCAGCGGCGCTCCGGGTGCTCGGGCCGGCCATCGGCGGGTTGCGCGAGCTCGGCCGCAACGACCGGAGCTGGCAGGACGGCCTCGACGACTTCCTCGACCCACTCGAGGACCTGGCCGGCACCTCGGCGCTGTCGGGCATGTTCAACTACGTCGTGCTGGCCGGGCTGCTGGCGGCGGTGGCCGGCCTGCACTACTGGGCTCCCAAGATCGTCGGCCGGACCCTGAACGCGCCGCTCGGGTATCTGTCGGCCCTCGCGCTGCTCGGCGGAACCGTGCTGTTCTCGCTGCCCGAGATCGTGAACGGCTTCCTCGAGGAGCCCGACGCGCCCTACGTCGGGCCAGTCGACGACGGCGTCGAGGCGTTGAACATCGTGGTCGTGGTGGGCGGCGTGCTGCTGGTGGTCGGCCTGCTGGCCGTGGGCGCGAACCTGGCCGTCTCGGCGCGCTGGCCGGGTCCCGGTCCCGGACCCGACCCCTGGGGCGGCCACACCCTCGAGTGGACCACGGCCTCGCCGCCACCTCGTGGCAACTTCCTGGTGATCCCGGTCGTGCAGTCCGAGGCGCCGATGCTCGACCCGGCCCCCGACGAGGAGGCTGCCGCCCACCCTGATGCCGAGGAGGCGCCGGCCTGATGTCGGACCTGTCGCCGATCCCGCCCGCCCCGGTCCTGCCCCGACCGCGCACGCTCTTGGTGGGCACCACCTTCGCCATCGCTGCCACGCTCATGTACTTCGCTGCGCTGTTCGGCGTCTACCTCCACCAGCGGTCGCTGTTCGTGAAGGCCGGTCAGGACTGGATACCCGCCGGTGCCGACATCCAGCTCACCGCACCCTCGATGGTGCTGTGGACGCTGATCCTGTCGGCGGTCACCATGCAGTGGGCGGTGTACTCCATCGCCCGGGACGATCGGCGTCATGCCTACATGGCGATCGGCATCACGATGCTGTTCGGCGTGATGACCCTCAACCAGACCGCCTTCCAGTACGTCCAGATGGGGCTCGAGGCCGACAACAGCCGGGCCGCGACGCTGATCTACGTCATCAGCGGCTCGCACATCGCCATGACAGTGGTCGGGATCCTCTTCCTCGGCCTGACCGGCTTCCGGGCCCTGGCCGGCCAGTACAGCAGCCGCCACACCGACGGTATCTCGGCCGCGGCCATGTGGTGGTATGCACTGATCTTCGTGTACGCCGTGATCTGGTACGCCATCTTCGTGACCAAATGACCATCATGTCCTGTTCCCGCCGTCCAGCCGCTCGAAGGCTCGAGCCGTGACCACCCCCGGTTTCCGGCTCTTCTTCGGGTTCGCCGCCTTCGGGCTGATCGTGGCCGGTGCCTACGGCGTGGCCAGCGGCGACCTCGGTGGCAAGGACTACCTCGGCATCGTCGACCCGGCCGCCATCATCGGCGTGTTGAGCCTGGGATGGAAGGGCGGGGTCGGCGATCACGTCGGCTACACGATCCTGGTCATGTTCGCGGTCGCCTCGGCGTTCGTCGGCTCGGTGCTGGTGGCGTTCCGCGACGCCGACCCCGAGCGGGTGGCCGAGATCACCCGCGACGGCAAGCTCCCACCCCCCGACGGCCCGGCGGTGGCCAGCTACCAGCCGATCGTCGGGGCGTTCGGCGCCGGTGTCGTCGTGGTCGGGCTGGTGACCCATGCCGCCGTCTTCGTCGCCGGGTTGATCGTCGTCGGCATAGCCATGTTCGAGTGGATGATCGCCGCGTGGGCCGACCGGGCCACGGGCGATCCCGCCACCAACCGGGCGCTGCGCAACCGGGTGATGCTGCCCTACGAGGTGCCGTTCCTGGCTGCGGCCGGCGTCGCCGTCCTCGTCCTGGCCTTCTCGCGCGTCCTGCTCGCGGTGAGCGAGCTGCAGGCGGTTTGGGTGGCCACCGCGGTGGCCACCATCATCTTGCTCGTGGCCGTCGCCTTCGCCGTGGTACCCAAGGTCGACAAGTCGGTCGTGGCGGGGGTGGTCGCACTGCTGGCCATCGGTGTCCTCGCAGCCGGCGTGGTGTCGGCCTCGGTCGGCGAGCGCGACTTCGAGCACCATGAGGAGGACCACGGCGGCGAGGAAGAGCCGGAAGAGGCCCTCTCCTCGGGCGTCGGGTCCGCGACCGCGGGCCAAGGCGGCGTGGACCAGTGAGTTTGCGGACGCTGCGCATCGGCGGGTTCGTGGCCCTCGCGACCGTCCTCCTGTCGGGGTGCGGCAAGCACCCGCTCGACACCTTCGACACCGACGGCGAGAAGGCCGAGCTGATCGCCGACCTGTTCTACCCCGTGCTCGGCGTGGCCATCTTCGTGTTCATCGTCGTGCAGTCCGCCATCGTCTACATGGTGGTCAAGTACCGGGCCCCGGCGCCGGGACCCGACGACGAGGTGCGCCCCGGCGGCTACCCCGACGACGAGTACCCGGGCCAGAACCACGGCAACACCCGGCTCGAGATCCTCTGGACGATCGTCCCCACCGTGATGCTGGCCGCGATCTCGGTGTTCACGCTCGTCAGCCTGTTCGACCTCGACGATGTCGAGGCGTCCGAGGAGAGCCTGGCCATCACCGTCGTCGGCCAGCAGTGGTGGTGGGAGTTCCAGTACCACCTCGACGGCGACACCGAGAGCCCGCCCGACTTCGTGACCGCCAACGAGATGGTGATCCCGGTCGAGGTCGACGTGCCGTTGCTCATCACGTCGCGGGACGTGATCCACAGCTACTGGATCCCGAGGCTCAACGGCAAGCGCGACGGGGTTCCCGGCCGCGAGCACCCGTGGGTGATCCAGGCCAACGAGGTCGGCCGGTTCGCCGGGCAGTGCACCGAGTTCTGCGGCCTCTCCCACGCCTACATGCGCATGTGGACCGAGGCGGTCAGCGCCGCGGACTTCGACGTGTGGGTCGAGAACCAGCTCCGCACCCAGCCGGTGCTGGTCGAGGGCGACGTCGGCTACGACGGTCAGCAGCTGTTCGTCGGCAACTGCCAGAGCTGCCACGTCATCACCGGCGTCACCCAGCGCGACCGCGACGGCGACGGCACCCCCGAGGTCGACACCTGGGATCTGTACCAGGGCACCGACAAGTACGTCGACCCGGCGATCCTCACCGCCGGCGCCGCGCCCAACCTGACCCACTTCATGACCCGCCAGACCTTCGCCGGGTCGTTCTTCGACCTCTACGATGCCGACGGCGACCTGAACCGCGCCCAGCTCGAGGCGTGGATCCGCAACGCTCCGGCCGAGAAGCCCAACAACTGGGAGAACCAGCAGGGCATGACCCCGTTCACCGGCCTCACGGCCGACCAGGTCGACGACCTGGTCGAGTACCTGACCACGCTGAGGTGAGCTGATGGCCATCATCGAGCAACGACCACTGGAGCTCACGACCGGCGCGCCGGCGGTGGTCGAGCGTCCGCTGGGAGTGCTGACCCGCCCCCAGGGCAGCACCGGGTGGAAGTCGTGGCTGTTCACCGTCGACCACAAGCGGATCGGCATCCTCTACGGCGGCACCGCGATGTTCTTCTTCCTGGTCGGCGGGGTCGAGGCGCTGCTGATCCGCCTCCAGCTGGCCCAACCCAACGGCACCGTGCTGTCGGCCGACACCTACAACCAGGTGTTCACCATGCACGGCGTCACCATGATCTTCCTGGTGGCGATGCCGCTGGCGGCCGCCTTCGCCAACTACCTCATCCCGCTCCAGATCGGCGCGCGCGACGTGGCGTTCCCGCGCCTCAACGCCTTCAGCTTCTGGTGCTTCCTGTTCGGCGGCATCTTCCTCAACACCAGCTGGTTCATGGGCGGCGCGCCCGACGGCGGCTGGTTCAACTACGCCCCCAACAGCGGGGTGCTGTTCTCGCCCTCGCACGGCATCGACTTCTACGCCCTCGGGCTCCAGATCACCGGCATCGCCTCGCTGGTCGGCGCCATCAACCTCATCGTCACCGTCCTCAACATGCGGGCGCCGGGGATGACGCTGATGAAGATGCCGGTGCTCACCTGGATGCTGCTGGTCGTCCAGTTCCTCTTGCTGTTCGCCATCCCCGTCTTCACGGTCGCGCTGTTCCTGCTGATGTTCGACCGCCTCTACGACTCGAACTTCTTCAACGTCGACGCCGGCGCCGATCCGCTGCTGTGGCAGCACCTGTTCTGGATCTTCGGGCATCCCGAGGTCTACATCTTGATCCTGCCGTCGTTCGGGATCGTGTCCGAGGTGATCCCGGTCTTCAGCCGCAAGCCCATCTTCGGCTACCCGTTCATGGTCTTCTCGGGCATCGCCATCGGGTTCATGGGCTGGGGGGTGTGGGCCCACCACATGTTCGTGTCCGGGATCGGTCCGATCTCGGTGGCTGCCTTCTCGTTGTCGACGATGTTCATCGCCGTCCCCACCGGGGTGAAGATCCTCAACTGGATGGCCACGATGTGGGGCGGGCGGCTGGTCTTCTCGACCGCCATGCTGTACGCCGTCGCGCTCGTGAGCATGTTCACCATCGGCGGCCTGTCGGGGGTCACCCATGCCATCTCGCCGGCCGACACCCAGCAGACCGACACCTACTACATCGTCGCCCACTTCCACTACGTGATCTTCGGCGGCAGCGTCATGGGTTTCTTCGCCGGGTTCTACTTCTGGTGGCCCAAGGCCTTCGGCTACTGCCTCGACGAGAAGCTCGGCAAGATCGGCTTCTGGGTCACGCTGATCGGGTTCAACGCCACGTTCGGGCCCATGCACATCCTCGGGCTCCAGGGCATGTCCCGCCGGATCCAGACCTACTCCGAGGGCCAGGGCTTCAACTTCTGGAACGCGGTGGCGTCGATCGGGGCGTTCATGATCGCCTTCGGTGTGCTGCTGTTCCTCGTCAACGTGTACCGCAGCTGGCGGCGGGCGAGGGACCTGCCGGCACCGGGTCCCGACCCGTGGGACGCCCGCAGCCTCGAGTGGATGACGGCCTCCCCGACGCCCGAGCACAACTTCGACGAGGTCATCCACGTCACCAGCCAGGACGAGTTCTGGCATCGCAAGTGGGGCCAGGACGAAGAGGGCCGCATCGTTCGCATCGCGGCCACCGAGGACGTCGCCCACGACGGATCGAACACCGACGTGCACCTCCCGTCGCCGTCGTACTGGCCGATCTTCGCGGCGAGCGGCTTGCCGCTGATCGGCTACGGGCTGATCTTCAACCTGTGGTTCGCGGTGGTGGGCGGGGCTCTGCTGCTCGGCGGTGTCTACGGCTGGGTCTTCGAGCCGCCCGACGATCCCGACGCGGCCCACGGCCACGATGGTGACCACGGCGCCGACCACGGCGACGGCGACGGTGCCGAGCCGGCCGATGCGGTGGGCGACGAGCCTGCCGACGACGAGCCTCTGGACGACGAGCCTGCCGGCGACGAGCCTCTGGGCGACGAGGAGGTGGCTCCCGTTGGCTGACACCGCACTGGCCCCACCGGCCACCGACGTCCACGCCGAGGAGGACCACGCCGCGCCGACGTCCACCGGGCTCAGCAACGACAAGCTGGGCATGTGGGTCTTCCTGGGCTCGGAGTGCCTGCTGTTCGGCGGGCTGATCTCGACCTACCTGCTGTACAAGAACCGGCTGCCCGAGGGCGAGATCGGGCCCGACGACGTGTTCGACATCCCGTTCACGTCGGTGAGCTCGTTCGTGCTGCTGATGAGCTCGCTCACCATGGTGCTGGCCCTGTCGGCGGTGCAACGCAACGACATCCGCCGCAGCCGGATCTGGCTGCTCACCACCGCCATGCTCGGCGCCACCTTCATCTCCGGCCAGGTGTACGAGTTCACCGCCTTCTACCGCGAGGACCTCGGCTACACCACCAACCTGTTCTCGTCGGCGTTCTACACGCTCACCGGCTTCCACGGCGTCCACGTCAGCCTCGGCATCGTCATGCTGATGTCGCTGTTCGTGCGCTCGATGAAGGGCAACCTCGACTCGAGCCATTCCGAGAGGGTCGAGATCGTCGGGCTGTACTGGCACTTCGTCGACATCGTGTGGATCCTGATCTTCACCATCGTCTACCTGTTCCCCCAGTAGGGGCGCGAGCCGAGGAGGGACCAGCCATGTCGACCACCCCCGTCACCGACACCGGCGACGCGCCGCACGAAGCCGAGCCGGGCGGCCACGCCCACCCGTCGGACCTCTCCTACATCAAGGTCGCCATCTTCCTGGCGATCGTCACGGCGGCCGAGGTGTTCACCTACTTCCGCTCGGTCCACGGCTGGGGCGACAACGCCCTGATCGTGATGCTCACGCTGGCGATGATCATCAAGTTCTACGCGGTGGCCGGGTGGTTCATGCACCTGCGGTTCGACAACTCGCTGTTCACCCGGATGTTCGTCGCCGGCCTGGTGCTGGCCATCGGCGTGTATCTCGTGATGTTGACCGCGTTCGAGCTGTTCGCCTGACCACGACCGTGTGATGTTCGCCGCCGCCGTCGACGTCTGGCGCTTCCAGCCCCACCCCGAGGTCTGGCTGCTCATCGTCGGGGTCGTCGCCCTCGGGTACTACGCCGCCCACGTGATCGGCCCGAGCGTGGTCGCCGACGGTCAGCCGGTGGTGACCGGCGCCCAGACCGGGTACTTCGCGGCCGCCGTCGCCCTGCTGTGGGTCGCCAGCGACTGGCCGATGCACGACGTGTCGGAGGAGTACCTGTACTCGGTGCACATGATCCAGCACCTGCTGATGACCTTCGTGATCCCCCCGCTGTTCCTGCTGGCCACCCCACAGTGGCTCGCCCGCCTCGTCGTCAGCGGCGACGGCACGGCCGGCGTGTGGGTGCGGCGGCTCGCCCGGCCGCTGGTCGCCGGCATCGTGTTCAACGCGCTGATCGCGCTCAGCCACGCGCCGGTCGTCGTCAACGCGTCGGTCGAGAGCGGCCCGCTGCACTACGGCGTGCACGTGGCGCTGTTCACCGCCGCCCTCGCCATGTGGATGCCCGTGTGCGGACCGCTGCCCGAGCTGCGGATCTCGCTCCCGGGCCAGATGATCTACCTGTTCCTCATGTCGATCATCCCGACGATCCCCGCCGCCTGGCTGACCTTCGCCGAGGGCGCGGTCTACAGCGCCTACGACCACCAGGTGCGGCTGTGGGGGATCGGGGTCGCCGCCGACCAGCAGGCCGCCGGCCTGATCATGAAGATCGTGGGCGGCACCTTCCTGTGGGCGATCATCGCCCTGCTGTTCTACCGCTGGGCGAGCCAGCACTCGGGCGACAACGTGAACATGCGTACCGTGACCAGCTCCGCCTCCGAGGCGACCGGCAGCGATCTCACCTACGAGGCGGTCGTCGGCGAGTTCGACCGGCTGGGCGACCCGCCCCGCGAGCCGATCCCCGGCGACGGCTCCTAGGAGACCGCTCCGGCGCCGCGACCGGGCGCCGCGTCCCGATAGCTTCTGCTCATGCTGGACATCCGCCTGGTCCGCGACGACCGCACGCTCGTCGAGAACGGTCTGCGCCGCCGGGGCGAGGATCCCGGCGTCACCGACCGCCTCGTGGAGCTGGACGAGCTGGTGCGCCGGAGCCAGGCCCGGCGCGACGATCTGCGAGCCGAGGTCAACGACCTGTCCCAGCAGATCGGTGCGCTGCACCGCGACGGCCGGGGCGACGAGGCCGCCGAGCTCCAGCGGCGCAGCCGCGAGCTGGGCGACGAGGCCAAGGCGGTCGACCAGGACGCCGATGCCGCCGCCGCCGAGCTCCGCGAGCTGCTGCTCCACCTGCCCAACCTGCCGGCCGACGACTGCCCCGACGGCGAGTCCGAGGCCGACAACGTGGTCTTGCGGGTCGAGGGGCCCGACGCCGACGGCTACGGCCCCGACCAGCGGGTCCCGCACTGGGAGCTCGGCCCGGAGCTGGGCATCCTCGACATCGAGCGCGGCGCCAAGCTCTCGGGGTCGATGTTCGTGATGTACCGGGGCCTCGGCGCCACCCTGGCCCGGGCCCTCACCCAGCTGGCGCTGGACCGCAACGCCGACGCCTTCGAGGAGATCCGGCCGCCCACGCTGGTCAGGACCGAGACCATGGTGAGCACCGGCCAGCTGCCCAAGTTCGAGGACGACGCCTACCACATCGAGCGCGACGACCTGTGGGCCATCCCGACCGCCGAGGTGCCGCTCACCTCGCTGGCCCGCGACGAGATCCTCGCCGAGGACGAGCTGCCGGTGCGGCTCATGGCCCACACGTCGTGCTTCCGGAGAGAGGCCGGTTCGGCCGGTCGCGACACCCGGGGACTGCTACGGGTCCACGAGTTCGACAAGGTCGAGATCCTGGCCTACGCCACCCCCGAACAGGCCGGAGCGGTGCACGACGAGCTGCTGGCCCGGGCCGAGAGCGTGATCGCCGATCTGGGCCTGGGCTACCGCATACTCGACCTCTGCGCCGGCGATCTGGGCATCGCGTCCGCGCGGACCTGGGACATCGAGGTCTACGCACCGGGCGCCGACCAGTGGCTGGAGGTGTCGTCGGTGTCGTGGTTCAGCGACTACCAGGCCCGGCGGGGCAACCTCAGGTACCGGCCGGCCGAGGGCAAGGGGACCCGGCTGCTCCACACCCTCAACGGCTCGGCGCTGGCCGTCCCCCGGGTGTGGGCCGCCCTGGTGGAGACCGGCCGCCAGCCCGACGGCTCGATCGCCATCCCCGAGCTGCTCCACCCCTACATGCGAGGCCACACCCACATCCCGCCCCACAGCTAGCCCCCCCGGTCAGCTGGCGGTGCGGAGCTCGGCGACCCGGTCGACGAGCCGGAGGTAGGTGTCGACCTCCTGTGCGCCCGGTATCGCCACCGCCCCGCCGATCACCACGGTCGGCACCGCGGTGATGCCGTGCTCGTTGGCCTCCTCGTGCTCGGCGATCACCGCCTCGACCGCATCCTCGCGTCCGGTGGCGAGCCGCTCGAGGAAGACGTTGCGATCGAGCCCGGCCGCCTCGGCCACGTCGGCCTGCACTTCTGGGAGCGAGATCGTCCGGTGGTCGACGAAGTAGGCCCGGAACAGGCCCCATCGGAAGGCGCGGGAGATCCGGTCGTCGTCGAAGCCGGCCACGACGTGCGCGGCCGCCAGGGCCGGGAGGCTGTGGCTCGGTGGGTCGTCGTCGGACGCCCACGGCCGGAAACCCAGCTGCGGCTCCATCGATCCGGGTCGCGCCCACGACTGCGTGTAGGCGACGAACTCGTCGCGGGTCCGCCGGCTCGGACGCGGTCGCAACAGGAAGCTCTTCCAGGTGACCGTCACCTGATCGGCGCGAGCCTGCTCGACCTGTTCGAGGCGGACCGCCCCGACGTAGCACCACGGTCAGAGGAAGTCGCTCCACACCTCTAGCCCGACGGGACCCTGCACCGGTTCGGTCATGGCCCGATCCTCCCACACCCCGCCGAGCCGGTGTCAGGTCACGAGCTCGATGCCGAGCCATGCGGCCCCGATCGACGACACGATGGTCACGGCCAGGTAGACGACCAGCTCGCGCCGGGCTCCGGCCTGGCCCATCGACACCCACTCGTGGCTGAAGGTGGAGTAGGTCGTCAGCGACCCCAGGCCTCCGACGCCGGCGGTGGTC
>JBFJYB010000020.1:0-14361 GCA_041622835.1 Acidimicrobiales bacterium
CGGTAGAAGCCGCTGAGGGCGGCGTACAGCGCCGGCTTGGCGTCGCGGAGCGTCACCGGGGTGCAGAAGAAGGCTTCGGTGGCGACCGAGAAGAACTCGGCCGGGTTGGTCCACGCGTAAGGCCGGAGTGCCTCGTCGGACAGGCGGGAGTCGCTCCGCTCGTACTCGTCGGCGAGGATCTCGGTCCAGCGCGTGAGATCGTCGCCGCGCACCGGCGGGGTGCCGTCGGTGTAGCCGTCGCTCATGTCGATCTTGTGGGCGAACTCGTGGATGACCACGTTGTGTCCAGCTTCCGGATAGCGGCTTCCCCGCAGCGCGGCCGGCCACGTGATCGACAGCGGCCCCGAGTGGGGAGCCGCCTGGCCGATGGTCGACATCGGGTGCTCCGAGACCACCCCGTGCACCGGACCGGCCCGTCGCCCCCGGCTCCTCGCAGCGGTCGGACGGACGATGATCGAGGCCACGTTGCGGTACAGGGCGAGGTCCAGGCCGAGCACGGGGATGGCGGCGTTGGCCGCGATCGTCACCATCACGGCATCGGTGAGCTCCATGCCGGCGACCGCCTCCCAGCGCTTCGACTCGACGAGGGCCACGGTCAGATCGCGGTGGCGGTCCCGCTCGCCCGCGTCGAGTCGAGCCGCGAGGGTCACGTCGGCGTCCACCACCGCGTCGACCTCGTCGGCGTCGAGCTGGGGACGACGCCGGAACCAGCGCACCGATGCCCCGTCAGCCCTCGGCGGTCAGGATCACGGCCAGCACCAGGGCCAGGCCGGTGGAGACGACGGTGGTGATCCCGACCAGTCGGGCGAGGGTCGGGTGTACGACCTCGGTGTCGGCGCCCACAGGACCGTGCAGCCCCTCGTAGTTGTTGCCGGCCCAGACGAGGATGCCCCCGCCGATGGCCGTGTGGATCAGGCCGAGCAACCCGAGCGTGAAGTGGGCGTCGGCGGCGGCGTAGCGGGCGAGCAGTATGCCGGCGACCATCATCGAGATCGCCGTTCGCTCCCACGCCAGCGCCGTTCGCTCGTGCTGCAACCCGACGTCGATGACCCGAGGCGAGGGCGGAGGAGGCTCGGGCGTGGTCATCTCGCCTGGTCGACGATGAACAGGATTGCGGCGATCAGGGCTATCGCGGCTGTCGCCGCTGCGATCAGCCGTGGCAGGCGCGACGGAGGCAGCGGCTCGCCCAGCCGCATCGACCGCTCGTTCAGGGCCCAACGCCGGTAGGCCGTGGCCGCGGTGGCGAAGCTCAGGACCAGCAACATGATGCCCAGCGCCTCGGACCCGTAGAAGTCGGTGATGAGGCTGATGGTGGCCAGCCCGCCGGCCGCCAGCGCCAGCGCGGTGCGGATCCAGGCGAGGAAGGTGCGCTCGTTGGCGAGCGTGAACCGGTAGTCGGGTTCGGTCCCCACCGTGCGCGGGTCGGCGACCGTGAGGCCGCGGTCCATGGCCGACCTCAGCTTCCTCGGTGACGTCCTCCTGTCGATACGACGAGACTACGGCGTGCCACCGCTGCAGAACGCACACGGCCCGAGGTCGGCGTGGGGCGCGACCTGCGGGCGGCTCGTGCGTCATGGAACCGTGAGCTTGCCCACGCGTGCTCCGACGCGTCCGTCATCGTGAGCGCGCCGCCCGATCCATCCCCGGCGACGGTGCCCGACCCGACCAAGCTCGGCACGTTCGGCGGCGTGTTCGCACCGAGCCTGCTGACGATCCTCGGGCTGGTCCTGTTCCTGCGGCTCGGGTTCGTGACCGGCAACGTCGGCCTGGTGCAGATGCTGCTCATCCTCGGCCTCTCCACGCTCGTGTCGCTGCTCACGACCATCTCGCTCGCCGCCATCGCCACCAACCTCCGAGTGGGCGGCGGAGGCGTGTACTTCCTCATCTCCCGCACCCTCGGACCAGCGTTCGGTGGGGCCATCGGAATCGTGCTCTACGGCGCGATGTCGGTGTCGGTGGCCTTCTACGCCATCGGTTTCGGCGAGGCCGCCGCCAGCGTCGTCGGATCCGACAGTGCCGGTCTCCCCCGGGTGATCGCCGCGTTCGTCATCGTCGGGCTGATCGGGCTGGCCTGGCTCGGCGCCGACATCGCGACCCGGCTCCAGTACGTCGTCATGGCCTGCCTGGGGCTGGCGCTCCTCGCCTACTTCGTCGGCGTGATCCCCGACCTGAGCACCGACGTCCTGGGCGACAACCTGTCCCGGCCGAGCAGCGGCGACTCGTTCTGGGTGGGCTTCGCCATCTTCTTCCCGGCCATCACCGGCTTCACCCAGGGCGTCGCCATGTCGGGCGACCTCCGCACGCCGAGCCGGAGCATCACGATCGGCACCTTCGGAGCGATCGCGGTGTCGACCGCCGTCTACCTGGCGGTGATCGTGACCTTGGCGATGGCCGTGCCCCTCGCCGACCTCCAGGCCGACACCGCCATCATGCGGAAGCTGTCGCTCACGCCGGCGCTCATCGATCTCGGGGTCATCGCCGCCACGCTCTCGTCGGCCATCGCGTCGATGCTCGGCGCGCCCCGCACGCTCCAGCGCCTCGCCGGCGACCAGCTGGTGAAGCCGCTGAACCCGTTCTCGGCGGGGGCCGGACCGACCAACAACCCGCGGCGTGCCGTCATCCTCAGCGGCGTCATCGCTCTGGCGACCGTGGCCATCGGCGACCTCGACGTGGTGGCGCCGGTGATCTCGATGTTCTTCCTCGCCAGCTACGGGATGATCAACTACGCGACCTACTCCGAGGCCCGGGCCGCCAGCACCTCGTTCCGGCCGACCTTCCGGCTGTTCGACTGGCGCCTGAGCCTGCTCGGGACCCTCGCCTGCCTCGGGGCCATCATCGCCATCGACCCGCTGGCCGGAAGCCTGGCCGGCGTGGCGGTTTTCGGGCTCTACCGGTACCTGCGCCGCTCGGTCCGCCAGGCCAGGTGGGCCGACAGCACGAGGGCGTTCCATGCGGCCGAGGTGCGTTCGCACCTGCGGGAGATGACCGCGGCCGACAGCACGAGCCACGAGTGGCGGCCGTGCACCGTCGCCTTCGTCCCGCGCGACCCCGAACGTCGCGCTCGGCTCACCGCGATGGCGTCGAGCTTCGAGGGCGGAGCCGGCTACACCACCATCGCCCGGATCATCCCGGGCCGCGGTCCGATCGTGCGAAGGCATGCCGCCCAGGTGGACAGCGAGCTCCAGCGCGAGATCCAGGCCGGTGGCGTGCCGGTGTACGGCCGGGTGCTGGTCGCCGAGAGCCTCGAGGCCGGGGTGTCGGCCATGCTCCAGGCCCACGGCATCGGGGCGCTGCGACCGAATCTCGCCCTGTTCTCCTGGTACGACTTCGACGACACCGAGCGTGAGAACGCCATCGACTACAGCACCATGGTGCAGACCGGGGTGCGGCTGGGCTGCAACGTCGGGGTCCTCCACACCCCCGACGAGGGATGGGAGCGGGTGCCCGACTCGCCTCGGACCCGGGCGACGATCACGGTCTGGTGGCAGGACGACCGTTCGGGCCAGCTGCTCACGCTGCTCGGCTGGATGTGCACCCGCGACTCGGTGTGGGCCAGCGCCGAGCTCCAGGTCTGGGTCGCCGACGAGGCGGGCGACCCGGCGAGCGTGGCCCAGCTCCTCGACGACGCCCGCATTCCGGCCCGGGTGATGGGCAGCGCGCCGACCGCCTCGTTCGTCGAGACCGTCGCCCCGTCCGATCTGGTTCTCGCTCCGCTCCGGGTGCACCACGGGGCCGCACTCGGACCTGGTGACGTGGGGCTCGACGAGCTGGTCCCTCGGTTGGCCGTGGCTGCGTTCGTTCGCGCGGTGGACGACATCGACCTGGACGCCCAACCCGACGAGGGCGAGGTCGCGGCGCTGGCCGAGGCCCGAGACCGAGCCGTTGCGGCCACGCAGCGCGCCGAGGAGCTGGACCGTGAGGCCGGCGAGCTGATCGTCGCGGCCGAGATGCGGCGGCTCGAGGCCAGCAACGGCGACGGCGGCGACGGCGACGACGCGACCGAGGCGGTGGCCGCGGCGGTGGCGGCGGCGAGCCGGGCCCACCGCCAGTACCTCGACGCCCGCGCCCGGGCCGACGAGGCGTGGCGGATGGTCAGCGAGCTCGACCCGACCGCCCCGACCGGACAGATCGATCCCGAGCTGTGGCTCGGCGATCGCTGAGCGCCACGCACGGGCGACCCGAATGCTGGGAGGATGACGAGTCGGGGAGGTGACGGCTCACATGGACGAACAGTGGATCTGGGCTGGGGCGTCGATCGTCGCCGGCCTCGTGGTGGGGGCGCTGGCCGGGACGCTGATCCGGCGGAGGCTCGACCGTCCCGAACGGCAACCGGCGGTCCGGCAGATCGCCGGGCCCCTGAGCCTGCTCGCGTTCTGGCTGCTCGTGGCGACCGGGATCGTGGTCGCGGTGGCGGTGTCGAGTCCCGACCGGCTGGAGCCGGTCCCGACCGACATCCTCGACTGGTTGCCCGACGCCGCGATCGCCGGCCTGCTGCTCATCGGCGGATATGCCGTCGGCCTCATGCTCGCCGCGACGATCGGCCGAGCTGCCGCCCAGGTGTCGGGTCGGCGGAACCGCGTCGTCGAGGGTGCGGTCCGGACCGCGGTGTTCGGCGGGGCGGTCATCCTCGCCCTCAACCAGCTCGGCGTGGACACCGACGTCGTCGAGATCCTCGTCGCCGGGCTGGTCTTCGGTGTCGCCGCCGCGCTGGCCGGCATCACCATCGTCGGCGGTCGGGTGGTCGCCGCCCACGTCGCCGCCGGCCGGACGCTCCGCCATGTCGTCGACATCGGTGCGACGATCCGGGTCGGCGACATCACCGGGGTCGTGGTCGACACCGCAGCCGCCCACCTCGTCCTCGCCACCGACGAGGGCACCCTGAGCGTGCCCTACGGATCGATCATCGACCTCCCGCTTCTCGTCACGTCACCACCGCAACCGGACGAGGGGACCGGCTGACCCGGGTCTCAGCGGTCCTGGAGCCGCTGCAACAGCGAGATCAGCACGTCGGGCCGCTGGAAGATCATGCCGACCAGCCAGCCGACCGCGGCCAGACCGATCACCGCGAGGACGGCCGTGCCGTCCCAAGCGACCCAGATGATGGCGATCAGCGCTCCGGCGAGCGCTCCCCAGAGTGACTTGTTGGTGAGCATGGTGCGGTGCCTTTCCCGCTAGCGGACCCGAGGTGGTTTCGGGTGGTGGGTGACGAACAGGTCGACGGCGAAGTCGGCGAGGCCGAGGTTGATCCAGAACTCGTGGCCGAGACGCTCGCGTGCCTCGTTCTCGATCTCGACGAGGTCGGCGCGGTCGTCGACCTCGAGATCGACGCGCAGCCGCTTGCCGTCGAGGCGGCCGTCGACCTCGACCACGCCGTCGATGGACTCCAGCTCGTGGCGGGCGGCCCGTATCGCGGCGCGGCCGCGCAGCCTCGTCTCGCCATCGGATCCCTTGTACACCTCGTGCATCGAGCTCAGCCCTTTCTGCGGCGGTGCGATCTGCGCGGCGACGAGCATCACGCCGACGATGGCGAGCCCGGCACCGACGAGCCCCGACACCCAGAGACTCCACGACGGGAACGCCGCCTCCTCGAAGGCGTCGGCCAGCTCGCGTCGCCACCGGTTGCCCACCACGTCGGTCACCTCGAGCACCAGGAACACGGCCACGAACCCGAGGGCGACGACGCCGACGGCGTGCGAGATCCGGCGAAGCAGGGTCACCGACGGCTCCGGCACATGGGACGAGGGCTCACCGAACTCGGCGGCGGGCGGTCATCCGACGCGGCACGGTCACGGTGATACGTCCCGAGCGACACGGCAGCGATCGGGAGGTGCAGAGGTCGTCGGTCGCGTCGCGCAGCTCCTGGACCGGCCCGGCCCGGGCGGGGTCGGGGGTCGTGACCTTCAGGTCGACGCGGCCCCGCCGGCTGATCCCGACCGACACGTCGCTGCGCCGATCGACCGCCTCGAGCCGCCGCTCGACGGCGTCCTCGAGGGTGGCCCGGTCGACCTTGGTCCAACCGCCCCGCCGCCGGGTCGTGATGACGCGCCGGTCGGTTCCGAGCGTGGAGATGGCGGCCCAGACGAGCCAGATCACGAGCAGGCCGAGCGCGCCGCCGATCAGGATGCCGGCGCCGGCCCGCGGCCGGTCCCTGATCCAGTCGGCGACGCTGTCGACCCGCTCGCGGTCGAGCAGGGGATCGGTCTCGAACGACAGCAGCAGGAGCTGCGTGGCTGCCATCAGCACGATGGCAGCCACGATCAGTCCGAGCAGCCGCAGGGCGGGCCCGCGGATGCTCACGCTGGGTCCTCGTCGACCGAGCGCACTCGTGGGCCTTACTCGACCCGACTGGTCGAGGGGCTGTCCTCCTCGAACTCGAGGTCGTCGACCTCGATGTTCACTTCCTTGACGATCAGGCCGGTGCCGGACTCGACCCGGGCGATCACGTTCTCGCGAACCTCCTGGGCGAGGGCGGGGATCGAGAAGCCGTACCGCACGAGGATGACCACGTCGATGGCCGCCTCCCGCTTGCCGACCTCGACGTTGACGCCCTGGGCCAGCGACTCCTCGCCCGGCTTCACCCGGCCGAGCAGACGGCGGAAGGTCGCACCCATGCCGGCGACGCCGTCGATCTCGCGGCAGGCGTGGCCGGCCAGCTTGGCGACGACACCGTCGGCGATCGTGGTGATCCCGCGCTCGGTCTCGAGCGTCAGACCGGTGTCGGCGGTCCTCGCTCCCTTGGTGGTGGTTGTCTCTTCGGTGGCGGTCGCCATGGTCGTTCTCCTACGAATCGGTGGGGCCTACCGCGATATAACGCACGACGAAGCCCCAGGTCGCGCCAACTTCTCGACCTGCCGCGACGCGATCAGCCGGAGCCGGGCCGCTCGTCCTCGTCGGGGTCGAGCAGTACGCCGCCGACGTGGAAGCCCAGGCCCAGCAGGTCGGCGAGCACCGATGCCGCCGTGTACTCGTCGCGCTGGGTGTGGACCCGGTCGACGACACGCTCGGAGAAGCCGTCGGGAGTGGCGACCACGCCGTGGAGCGCACCGGCATGGGCGCGGTCGAGCTCGGACAACGCGTCGAGGCGGGCGGCGACCTCTGGCTGTGTCTCGATGAGCCGCTGAACGCGGCGCGGCCGGCCGGTGGCCAGCCAGCGGCGCAGCGTGCGGTCGGACGGTCGGCGGGACCGTGGGCCACGGGAGCTCACAGGTCCCACTCCTCGAGGCGATCTCTCATCGCGTGACGGGCTCGGTAGAGCTTCGCCTTGACCGCCGACGGCGTGAGGTCGAACAGGTCGGCCAGCTCGTCGTAGGACACCTCGTCGGTCTCGCGGAGCACGACCATCGTCCGCGACGGCTCGTCGAGCTCGGCCAAGGCCCGCTCGACCGCGGCCATCGCCTGGCGCCCCTCGACGATGCGTTCGACGTCGGGCTCCGACGAGGTCCGGAGCTCTATTCCCTCCTCGGCCGTCGATCTCGATTCCTTCCGCATCACCGAGATGGCGCGGTTTCGGGTCACCCGGCGGAGCCACTTGATCGGCACGTCTCCCTCCCACGACGGCATCGACAACCAGGCCTGGAAGACCGCGTCCTGGACGACCTCCTCGGCCAGAACCGAGCTCCTCGTGACCGCGAACGCGACCTTGTACAGCACCGCACCGTAGGACGCCACCAGCCATTCGATCTGGGAGTCGCTGGCTGTGCCTGCGGGCGGCGCGGTCACGTCGGTGGCCGCAGAGTTCGGTTCCGTACCACTTTGACGCTCCGGTGCCCGACAAGTCGCGCCTTGGATGGGGCCGGGTGGTCCGCCCGGATCATCCACCAGCCGAAACCGGCAGCTTGCGACACTGATTGCCAATGGCCTCGGTCAGCACGATATTCGCCGCCCCGGCTGGTGAGGCCCTCCAGCTCACCGCAGACACGAGCCTCGACGCCACCGACTGGATCGTGTTCGGGTGCGTCGTCGGCGCGTCGCTGGTCATCGGCATCGGGTTGGCCCGCGTCGTGCGCCGCGCCCTGGCCCGCCTGGCCGTCGACGAGACCATCGCCGTTCTGCTGAGCCGCCTGTCGGCCGCGCTCGTCGTCGTCATCGGGCTGGTCTACGGGCTCACCGAGCTCGGCGTACGGGTCGGGCCGCTGCTGGGCGCAGTCGGCCTCGGGGGGCTCGCTCTCGCGCTGGCGGTGCAGGGCATGCTCGCCGATCTCCTCGCCGGGATCGTGCTCCACGGCCGGCGGCCGTTCCGCATCGGCGACGAGATCTGCACCGCCGACTACCGCGGCACGGTCCTCGACATAGGTACCCGTGCCGTCGAGATCCGCCTCTACGACGGCGAGCACACCTTCGTCCCGAACTCGATGGTGCTGGGCAACCCGTTCACGACCATCACCGCAGAGCCGCTCCGCCGGTTCACGCTCGAGGTCGGCGTCGCCTACGGCACTCCGCTCCACACCGCCCTCGACGTGGTCACGGCGGCGGCCCGGTCGGTCGACGAGGTGGCCGAGGAGCCCCAGCCCGTCGCCCACGTCACCGCCTTCGGCGACTCGGGCATCGACCTCGCCCTCTGGTACTGGCACCTACCTCAGGAAGAGGTGCGCTGGCGGGTGAGGACCGCGGTCTCGCTCGCCGTCGAGACCGGGTTCGCCGAGACCGGTATCACGATCCCGTTCCCCCAACGGGTCCTCTGGAGCGGCGAGCGCCCCGGCTGACCCCCGACGGTCGGGATCATCGTCGCGGGCGGCAGGGTGGGCGATCATGGTGGGGTGCAGTCGAGGGTGCTCCACCGCGTCGGCGACGGTGCCGCGATGCCGTCGGCCGAGCTCCCCGAGCAGGTGGCCGACGGCGACTGGGTGTGGCTCGACCTCCTCGTCGAAACCGACGCCGACGTCGACGAGCTGCACGAGGTGGCCCGGGAGCTGCAGCTCGACGGCCTCGCGGTGCGAGATGCCGCGACCGACGACGACCTGCCCAAGATCGACGACTTCGGCCATCACCTCCTCGTCGTGCTGCACGGCCTCCGGTCCGACCGGATCGCCACCTACGAGCTGGACTGCTTCGTCACCGACCGCCACCTCGTCACCGTCCGGCGCGAGCACTCGCCGAGCGTCGAGGCGCTCTGGGAACGGCTCCCCGAGCGACCCGAGCTGTGCGTCGGCGGCCCCGACCTCCTGCTCGTCCGGCTGGCCGACGTGCTCACCCGGCGGTTCGTGTCGGTTCTCGACGCCTTCGACGCCAGCCTCGACGAGCTGACGGCCATGGCGCTGGCGGCCGACTCCCAGGTGGTGGCCGACGTGGTGGCCGTGCGGAGCGAGCTCGCCACGGTGCGGCAGGCCATCCAACCGCAGCGAGAGGTGATCGACGTGCTCCGGCACTCGACGTCGCCGCTGGTCACCGACGCCGGACGTCGTCGGTTCTCCGACGTGTTCGACGTGGCGTCGAGGGTCGGGCAGGGACTCGACGCCGCCCGCACCGCGCTGGCCGAGACGCTGGGGGTCTACGAGGGCGCCGAGGCCCGGGTCACCGGCACCGCGACCCGGGTGCTCACGATCTACGCCGCCATCATGTTGCCCCTGTCGCTCATCGCCGGGTTCTTCGGGATGAACAACCAGGACCTGCCCCTCGTCGACAAGTCCTGGGGCTGGATCGCAGTGACCGCCGCGATGGCGTTCGTCGCCGTCGTCTCGCTGGGGATCTTCGTCGCCGCGGGCTGGATCCACCGGCCGTCGGGGCGTCAGGCGGGGGCGACGCTCGGACGCGGTCTGGCCGAGGCAGCCCGGACGCCGGTCCAGCTGGTGGAGGCGGTCTACGAGATCTCGACCATGCCCCTGCGGGTCACGGCCCGGCGCGCGCTCGGCATCCGCCGGGACGACGACGACGGCTGATTCTCGTGGGCGCACGAGAGACCGCTGCGACGTTCTCGGTCGACCTCGAGTCGGCCATGGCCGTCGCCGAGCTGGTGGCCGAGCACCTCGTCGCGACCGGGGTCGAGTGCAGGGAGCCGGAGCCCTTCGCCGCCGGCGCTCGGCTCGCGGGGCGGGTCGGACGTCGCGAGGTGCCGATGCTCGTCGGCCCCGCACCCGAGTGGTTGGTGGGGCCGGAGCCACGGTGGTTCCTGTCGATCGGCAGCTCGGTGATGCCCCTGGCCCGGCTGATCGGCGTCAAGGAGGTGCGGGACTCGATGACCGACGCCGTAGCGGCGGCCCTCGCGGCGGCACCAGGGGTCGCCGACGTTGTCTGGCACGACGCCGACGAGTGGGCGGGGCGCCCGCCCCGCGGACGCCGGGGCTAGGCAGCGGTCAGCGCCGACTCGGTGGCGGTCTCACGGTCGGCGGTCGCCGCCCGTGACCTCACCGCCGCGTGCACGACGAGCGCGCTCAGCGCGAACAGGCCGACCCAAGCGGCGGCCGCCACCATCACGTACTCGAGGGCGGCCGCCTCGGCCCGCTCGGCCGTTGCACTCATGACCGACACGCTGGCCTCGAGCTCGACGGCCTCGGGGTCGCCGTAGGCGAGCACCCACGGCACCGCAGCGTCGGCCCAGGCGAACAGGTCGGGGATCTCGCCGGCGGCGATCATGGCCGTGCCCTCGGCGCCCAGGGCCGCGTCGGGCGCGGCCAGCGCGCCGGCGACCTCGGCCGCCAGCGCCGGCGTCGCGGTCTGCTGGAGGAGCAGGTCGGCGGCCTCGAGCCGGGCCAGGGCGTCGGCCACCGCTTCCGTGCCCCGGCTCTCGAAGATCGACGCCGTCGACTCGAACACGGCCTCGCCTGCCGCCCGGCGCGCCGCGTCGAGGTGGGCGAGCGGCACGGCCCCCACGGTCGGCGACGACAGCAGCAGCAGCGTGGCGCGGCTCGCGTCGCGGGTGGCGTCGAGCACCGAGCGGTACGGGACCGACACCGGCCCCTCGAACGTTCCGGCCAGCAGCCGGCTGCGGGTCTCGTCGATTGCCACCATCTGCCGCTCGATCTCGCCCAGGGCGGCCCCGAGCGGGCTGTCGGTCTCGTGATAGGTGAGCTCGTCGATCAGCTCGGCCCTGGCCGCGTCGGTGGCGGCGGTCGCCACGCCCAGCTCGTCGACGTCGATCAGTCCGGCCCCGAAGGCAATGGCGAGCGAGCCTTCCTCGTGCAGTGCGCCCTCGATGGAGGCGACCGTTGCGAACGGGAAGATCCCGTCCAGCGCATCGGCCGCTGCCTCGGCCCGGTCGATGCGATCCGACGTCCCGAGGACGACGAAGAACGCGAGCGCGAGGAACGGGATGGTGAGTATGGCGACGGTTGTCGTCCACGCGCCTCGGGTGGCGAGCATCACGGTCTCCGGTAGCGGTCCTGCCCGCCAGTCTCGGCCGGAGCCGGCCGACGTTGAGGGCCGGGTTCAGCCCGGCCGGTGGGTCAGGACGCGGCGCTGCGCGACTCGGCGGCGCGGCGCGCCAGTGACACCGACCGCCGGACGAGGCGCCGGGGCGAGTAGCCGGCCAGGGCCCGCTCCTCGTCGTTCTCGCCGCCCCAGATCCCGTGCTCGTAGTTGCGGCGCCCGGCCTCGCGACAGGCGAAGCGGGCTTGGCAGCCGGCGCACACCGCCTTGGCCCGGGCCTCGCGCTCATGGCGTTCGGCGGGCTGCTCGCCGGGCGGGCCGAAGAACAACGAGCTCTGGCCTCGGCAGGCTGCGAGGTCCAGCCACGACTGATCCTCGACGCAACCGGTCAGCGGGTACTCCTCGCTGCTCACGTTGCCAACCTAGGGAGCCGGGCTCACCACCGAGCGGGGTTCCCGGACAAAACCGCCGGAATCGATAGGAATCATCGTCGCCATCGCTGGATGTGATGACGGCGTCAGGCGCCGGGATCGCCGAGTCTCGGCTGGATCAGGGCGAGGCGGCGGCCGTGACCGGGATGGCGTCGGGTGTCGGCGGCGGCGGGGTGACGTCGAGCCGTGACGTGAATCGGCGGATCAGCACCGCACCGCCCAGGCCCATCATGGCGATGACGATGCCGACCACGGCGTCGATGATGTAGTGGTTGGCGGTGAACACCACGGCGGCGGTCATCAGCGCCGGCGACAGCACCGAGAAGACCCGCAGCGGGGTGAACTTGGTGGCCTTGAACACCATGATCCCGGCCAGCACGTTCCAGCCCACGTGGAACGAAGGCAGCGCCGCGTACTTGTTCACCACGCCGGGCGGCTGGAGGTACTTGTAGGAGGTGGAGAGGTCGGAGACGGTGTCGGTGAAGCCGGCGAGGAACCGAGGCGGCGCGACCGGGTAGGTCAGGAAGATGATCAGGCCGATGCCACCCGACACGAACATGGCGTTGCGGAACAACACGAACGATCCGCGACTGAAGCGGAAGAGGAAGAAGAACGCGCCGAGGATCACCGGCCAGTGGAACCAGATGTACACCCAGTTGAAGAAGGTGACCAGTGCGTGGTTGTCGAGCACGAGGCTCTGGGCCGTCTTCTCGACGTAGATCCCCATGGAGCGCTCGAACTCGATGATGTCGCGGGCGTTGGCGAAGGCCAGGTTCTCGGCGCTCTTGGTGACCAGGCGGACGGCGAAGTAGGCGAGCGCCGCGACCGTGATGAGAGCGAACTGCGACCAGAAGCCCCGCCACGGGTGCTTGGGCACCTTCCAGGCGTTGGGGTTGAAGGCGCGGATCATCGGAACGGTCACGAACCTCTGGAGTCGTGACTGTCGCTCCACGCCGCTACTGCTCCCGTCTCGATCGCCGCCCGTAACACCATTGTAACCAGAATCGGGCCGACCGTCTTCTACTTTACCGGGCCCTCCGGACCAGCCGGGTTCCTGTCGGCGGCCCGGCTCGCTCCTACAGCTCGCCGAGCCAGGCCGGTGCCCGGTCGAGCAGGAACTGGCTGACCTCGAAGGCCCGCTCGAACAGGTCGGCCAGCGTCTCCTGGCCCAGGTAGATGCGGTCCAGCTCGATGTCCAGGCGACTCACGATGGTCAGGGTCCGCTGGGGGGCGTCGGTGACCTCGACGTAGGCGTCGGCGGCCGACACCTCGAGGGGGAGGGTGGCACCTCCGACGCCGGCCAGATCGGTGGCCAGCACCAGTAGGTCGGGGCTCTGAGGCAATGGGGGAAGTGCCCAGGTGACGATCAGCGGCAGCTTGTACCCGGGTGGCGGGTCGGCGCCCTCGGGCAGGTCGAGGATCTGATCCTCGAACTCGAGCATCACCCGGGGATCGACCTCGAGCGAGATGTGGAGGTCGAGCGGCCCGCCGCAGGCATCGGCGGGGTGGAGGTCGACCTCCCACACCTGGCGCATCGCGTAGGTCTCGACGAAGTGCCGCTCGTCGTGAACGTGGAAGCCGTGGTCGCCCGCATGGTCCTTGAGGTCGGCGATGAAGGTTGCGAGGTCGATGACGGCCAACGGCTCTCCCTTGTCTGGTGGTTACAGCCTGCCACGGCCGGGCCCGGGCCGACAGGGTGAAGTGGGCGCCGGGGCCTGCCCGGCGGCCGGAGCCGGTCACGCTACCGTGCCCGGCGTGGACTCGGACCAGCTCCTGGCCCTCTTCGACCAGGTCACCGCGGCCATACGAGCGGCCCTGGACGGGGTCGAGGACTGGGGGCCGTCGGCTCGGGTGCCTGGCCAGTACGGCTTCGACGTGGTGGCCGACGACGTGGCCCTGCCGCTGCTCGACGCGGCCGGGGTCGGGATCTTCAGCGAGGAGTCGGGGCTGCACGAGCCCGGCCGTGACGTGGTGGTCGTGATCGACCCGGTCGACGGCTCGACCAACGCCTCGCGCGGGATCCCGTGGTATGCGACGAGCCTGTGCGCAATCGACGACCGCGGGCCGCTCGCCTCGGTCGTGGTCAACCAGGCCACCGGCGAGCGGTTCGCGGCGGCCCGCGGCGGCGGTGCGTCGGTCGACGGCCGACCCATCCGGCCGTCGACGTGCTTCGAGCTGGGCGAGGCGGTGGTCGGCGTGAACGGCCTGTCGCCCCGCCACCTCGGTTGGCGGCAGTTCCGGTCCCTCGGCGCCGCCGCCCTCGAGCTGTGCGCGGTGGCCTGCGGGCGGCTCGACGGCTTCTTCGACGCAGTGCGAGACGGCCTCGCCCCCTGGGACTACCTGGGTGGCCTGCTCGTCTGCCAGGAGGCGGGCGCCCCCGTCGCCGACGCCTTCGACCGGCCCCTCGTCGAGCTCGACCCCGACGCCCGCCGCACCCTCGCCGCCGGCGCCACCCAGCCGATCCTCGACCAGATCCTGGCCGCCCAGGCCACCTTCTGGTGAAGCCGCCCCCGGGTACGCTCGGATCCCCGGGCGCGTAGCTCAGCTGGCTAGAGCACCTCCCTTACAAGGAGGGGGTCGGGGGTTCGAGTCCCTCCGCGCCCACCAGATCGATCGAATCGCCTGTTCA
>JBFJYB010000021.1:0-14318 GCA_041622835.1 Acidimicrobiales bacterium
CGGAACCTGCTGGCGCGGCCGTCGCGACCCGAGATGGTGCAGCAGGCCGCCGCACCGGTCGGCAGCCTGGTCTTCTCGATAGGCCTGGTCGCAGCGCTGATGGCCGCCCTGGGCTTCGTCAACAAGCCGGCGCTCGAGGACATCCCCGACGACCTGGTCGCCGCCATCCCCGACATCATGGCGGCGCTGATCGTCGTCATCCTCGGCCACGTAGCCGCCACCCTGGCGGCCGCCGCCCTCGAGCAGGGGCTGAGCCGGGCGACGGGGCAGGCGCAGCGGCAGGTGCCGGTCCTCGCCCGGGCCGTGATCATGGCCTTCGCCATCATCCTGGCGGCCGCCCAGCTCGGGATCGACACGACGATCATCAACATCTCGGTCGCCGCCATCTTGTTCAGCATCGGTCTGGCGGCCGCGCTGATGATCGGCTTGGGGAGCCGTCAGGTGTCGGCCGAAGTCGCCGCCGGGCGCGCCCTTCGGCGCATCCTGCACGCCGGCGACCGGCTGACCGTCGACGACGTCAGCGGCGAGGTGCTCCACGTCCGGTCGGTCGCCGTCGAGCTGCGCCTCGACGACGGGACGTTCGTCCTGATCCCGAACTCGAAGCTGCTGGACGGCCTCATCACCCTCGAACGCCGTCCCATCGCCGGCCCCTCGGGCGACTAGTCGCCGCATTCGCCGACGAGCTCGTCCAGGAGGCGGGCCAGCTCCAGCGGCTGGTCGCCCTGGATGCTGTGGCCGGCGTCGACCACGTCGACGACGCGTGCGTCGGGCCGGCGGCGAGCCAGCTCGGCGACGTCGTCGTCACCCACGACGCTCGAGTCGCGCCGGCCCCGGTAGAGCACGACGGGAGCGTCGACCGCCTCGAGCTCGTCCCACAGCGACGCGAAGTCCGGACCACCCTCCTCGCGCCAGCTCCGCCCCGGGTCCCACCGCCAGGTCCACGTCCCGTCCTCGACCGGTCGGGCGTTGTGGAGCACGCCCCGGCGCAGCGACGACACCGACCGGGTCGGGTTGAAGGCGATCGTCCGCTCGAGGATCTCGTCGAAGCTGGCGAAGGACTGCGGGCCACTGATGAACTCGACGATCGGTTCGGCCTTGGCGTGGTCGACGCCGGGCGTGACGTCGACCAGACCCAGGCGCCGGACGAGGGCGGGGTGCCGGGCCGCCACGCACACGGCCACCAACCCACCCCACGACATGCCGACGACCGCGTCCGCCGCCGGAGCCGACGCGGCGATGGCGGTCGCCACGTCGTCGGCCACCGACGGGGGCCAGTAGTCGTGATCGGGCTTCCAGTCCGAGTGGCCGTGCCCCGGCAGATCGAGGGCCAGGAGCGGCCGGTCGAGCGCCAGGGCGACCGTGTCCCACGTGTGGGCGTTCTGGGCGCCGCCGTGCAGCAGCACGAGCTCGGGCGGACCCTCACCCCACCTCAAGGCGCTGACCCGGCGGCCGCCGGACACCTCGACCGAGACCCGCTCGACGATCGGCGGGGTGGCAAGGGTGAGCCCCACCTCCTCGGCGTTCTCGCCGAGCAGCGCCAGCTCGTCGTATTCCTCGCACTCGACGGGGTCGACGGCGTCGGCAGGGTCGGCAGGGTCGGCAGGGCCGGCAGGGCCGGCAGGGTCGGCAGGGTCCATGGCAGGAGTCTCGCGGCTCAGACGCCGGCGGGCCGGCTGCGTCGGCTCCGGCGTCCGCCGCTCACCCCGCGCGCCGGCTCCCAGCGATGGAAGCGCAGGGCGGCGGCGGCTCCGGCGACGCCCCACACCGCCATCCTGGCGATCGCCCCCCAGTCGAAGGCCGACCCGTCGACGAAGGGGTTGAACGCATCCTGGAACGCAGAGGCGAACGGCTTGAGCGGGAACACGTCGCCGATGACCTCCAGCCACCGCGGCGGGTCCTCCAACGCGATGAAGATGTTCGAGACGAAAGCCAGCGGGAGGATCGTGGCGTTGGCCACGGCGGGTGCCGCGGTGCCGGTGGGAGCCAGCGCGGCCAGCGCCAGCCCGAGCGCGGCGAACGCCGCGACCCCGACCGCAAACGTGACCGCGGCGGCCGGGAGCTTGTCGGCCTCGACGTCGAGGTCGTAGGCGACGACGCCGAGCGTGAGCATGACGACCACACCGATCGTCGCCAGCCAGACCGCCGAGCCGACCAGGCCGGCCATGTGGACCCACGGCGGCAACGGCGTCCCCCGGACCCGCTTGAGGATGCCCTCGTCACGCTGGATGGCGACGCCGATGCCGAGGTTCGTGTAGGTGGCCGAGGCGGCCGAGAAGACGGCCAACCCCGCCGTGTAGAACTGGCTGATGCCGATCGGGCCGTCGGGTCCGTCGACGACGCCGTCGAACAGCGCGTTGAACAGCACCAGCATGATGACCGGAAGAGCCAGGGTGAAGAAGGCGGCGACCGGCGTCCGCCAGAAGATGCGGTTCTGGTGGCGTATCTGAGCCAGGACGAGACTGCCGGTCGCCGGCCAGCTCACTGCTCGCCGCCCTCGGTCAGGCCCAGATAGACGTCCTCGAGCGACGGCCGGGTGACGACGAGGTCGTCGAGCTCGATGCTGCTGTCGACCGCCCAGGTCGTGAGGTCGCGCAGCAGGCGGGTGGGCGACGCGGTCTCGACCACCATGCCGTCGCCGACGAGCCGGGCGTGGGCTGCGACCGACGACGGCAGGTCCTCGATGCCGACACCTTCGGGGGCGACGAAGCTCACCCGGCTGGTGCCCGCGCTCTCGCCCAGCTGCTCGGGGGTCCCGTCGGCGACGATGCGGCCGCCCGCGATCACGGCCACGCGATCGGCCAGGTGCTGGGCCTCGTCCATGTAGTGGGTGGTCAGCAGCACGGTCTTGCCCAGCGCGCCCAGCGACGACACCACGTCCCAGCTCCGCCGCCTGGCGCTGGGGTCGAAGCCGGTGGTCGGCTCGTCGAGGAACAACACGTCGGGGTCGCCGACCAGGCCCAGCGCCAGGTCGATGCGCCTCTGCTGCCCGCCCGAGAGGGTCCCGATCCGCGCGTCGACCTTCTCCTCGAGACCCACGAGCTCGATCACCTCGGAGACGGGACGGCGACGCCGGTAGGCCGCACCGTAGATCTCCAAGGCCTCGCGGACGGTCAGCTCCCGCTCGATCCCCGACGTCTGGAGGACGATGCCGATCCGGTCTCGCAGCTCGCGGCTCGCCCGCCCGGGGTCGTGTCCGAGCACCGAGACCTCCCCTGAGGTCCTGCGGCGCAGACCCTCGAGGATCTCGACCGTCGTCGACTTCCCTGCCCCGTTCGGTCCGAGCAGGGCGAAGACCTCACCCTCCTCGATCGAGAACGAGACCCCGTCGACCGCGTGGTTGTCGCCGTAGCGCTTGTGGAGATCCCGCACCTCGATCACGGCCATGGTGCGCCAGGGTATTCAGGGCCGCCGCCGGCGACGCCGTACGCTCCGACAGGTGACCAGCTCCCACCGCCCGGACATCGACCTGCTCGACGGCGCCTTCTACTGCGACGACCCCTACCCGGTGTACGCGTGGATGCGCGAGCACGCGCCCGCCTACTGGGACGCCACCAACGAGCTGTGGGGGATCTCCCGCTACGACGACGTCGTCGCCATCGAGAAGGACAAGGTCCACTTCGTCAACTCGGCGCAGGAGCCGGGCGGGTACCGGCCCAACATCCCCGCCGACGACTCGATCATCGGCAACGACGACCCGCACCACAACGTCCGCCGCCACCTCGTCGCCCGCCGGTTCACCCCTCGGGCCGTCACCGCCTGGGAGCCGCACGTGCGCAACGCCGCGTCCCGGCTGATCGACGACGCCCTGGCCCACCCGGGCGAGGTGGAGATCGTGGGCGAGCTGGCGGCGCCGCTGCCAGCGATGATGATCGGCCACCTGCTGGGCTTCCCCGACGAGATGTGGTCCGAGCTGAAGAGCTGGTCCGAGCGGTCGATCGCCCTGGGCGGCGGTCCCCGCTACCACGACCAGGACGGCATCGAGGCGGTGTTCGAGTTCACCGCCGCCTGCATCGAGCTCTACGAGCGGCGACGCGCCGACCGGACCGACGACACGATGAGCGTGTGGGTCGAGGCCGAGGAGCAGGGGCTACGAGACGGGACGCCGTTCGGCATCGACCAGATCGTGTCCGACTGCCTGCTCCTGCTCGACGGCGGCGCGGAGACCACCCGCACGGTCATCGGCCGGACGATCCTGAACCTGGCCACCCACCACGATCAGTGGACCGCGCTCCGCGACGGCGCCGACCTCGACGTGGCCACCGAGGAGTTCATCCGCTACGTGACACCCATCCACAACATGTGCCGGGTCGCAACCGTCGACACCCCGATCGGCGGAGAGACCGTCCGGGCCGGTCAGCAGGTGGTGCTGATGTACCCGTCGGCCAACCGGGACCCGGCCCACTTCGACGACCCCGAGCGCTTCGACGTCACCCGCCGACCGAACCATCACCTCGCCTTCGGGTTCGGGACCCACTTCTGCCTGGGCGCGGCGTTGGCCAGGCTCGAGATCCGGATCTTCTTCGAGGAGCTGCTGAGCCGGGTCGCCTCGCTCGAGGTGATCGGTACGCCGGTCGACCAGCAGAACGCCTTCGTGTACGGGCTCACGGAGGCTCACGTGGCGTTCACCCCTCGGGAGACGCACCCCCCGGGGTCCCCCACTCGACGTCGCTGAGCCTCGCCATCGCGAGCAGCAACGCCTGGGTCCCCTGCCGGCCCCCGCCCTGGGCCTGCAGCGCCACGTAGAGCTGGTGGGCGAGGGCCAGACCCGGCACCGCCAGCTGCATCCGCTCGGCCTCGTTCAAGGCGATGCCCATGTCCTTCACGAAGTGGTCGACGAAGAACCCCGGCTCGAAGTCGCCTTCCAGCAGGCGGGGACCGTAGTTGGCCAGCGACCACGAGCCGGCCGCACCACCCCCCACCGACTCGAGCACGGTCGGCAGGTCGAGACCGGCCTCCCGGGCGTACAGGAGCGCCTCGCACACGCCGATCATCCCGGAGGCGATCAGGATCTGGTTCACCATCTTGGTGTGCTGGCCCGCGCCCGGTCCGCCCTGGTGCACCACGGTGGCGCCCATCAGGTCGAGGAGGGGCCGCACCCGCTCGACGTCGGCGTCGTCGCCTCCGACCATGATCGACAGGGAGGCGTGGCGGGCGCCCACGTCGCCACCGGAGACGGGCGCATCGACCGCCCCGACCCCGCGGGACCCGGCGGCGTCGTGGATCTCGACGGCGAGGGCCGGCTCGCTGGTCGTCATGTCGACCAGCACCGTCCCCTCGGCCGCGCCGGCCAGGACGCCTTCCTCGCCGAGGTAGACGTCGCGGACGTCGGACGGGAGCCCGACGATCCCGAACGTGACCTCGGACGCCGCGGCAACCTCGGCCGGTGAGCCGGCCCACGCCGCGCCCCGCTCCAGCAGGGCGTCGGCCCGCGCCCGGGTGCGGGTGTACACGGTCAGCCGGTGGCCGGCCTCGAGGAGATGTCCGGCCATCGAGGCGCCCATCACCCCGGTACCGATCCATCCGACCGCGGTCCTGTCGCTCACGAGAGCGGCCCCGGTTCGCTCAGCCAGGTCGTTGATCGCATACGCCTCGTCTCCGCTGGACTTCCCTCTCGGCAGTTGCCCGCAGCTGGGCAGGTACGCGCAACGGGGCGGACCCCGCAGGTCCGCCCCATCGGCCCGACCAGTTCGGCGGGCTCAGCTACCGGTCGCGCCGCCGGCGGTGTCGGTGGCGTCGTCCGCCGCGTCGCCGGCTGCATCAGCAGCGTCCTCGGCGGCGTCCTCGCCCCGCTGCGTCAGATCCTCGACCCGGTCCTTCACGTCGCCGGCCACTTCCTTGGCCTTGTCGGCGGCGTCGCCGGCCACTTCCTTGGCCTTGTGGGCTGCGTCGCCGGCGGCATCCTGCACCTTGTCGACAGCCTCGCCGGCGGCATCCTTGGCCTTGCCGAACATGTTCTTCACCTTGTCCATGAAACCCATGTGGGGAATCCTCCTGATCGGGTAGCGGCCATTGTAAGGGGATCGAGCCCCCGGCCGGGGGCCTCTGGGCGCCGACGGGCCGCCCGATAACCTACGCCGATGGCCGCCCTCCCCTCGGCACTCGCGACGGCACGCGACCGCATCCGACCCCTTCTCGACGGCCTCCGCCGAGACAACGTCCCGGTTGCGGCGGCGGGGATCGCCTTCTGGGCGTTCCTCGCGCTGGTCCCCGCCCTGCTGGCGGTGGTGTCGATCTACGGACTGGTCGCCGATGCCGCCGACGTCGAGGCCGACATCGAGAACCGCCTCTCGTCGCTTCCCGACGACGTCCGCAGCGTCGTCGGCAGCCAGCTCACCGACATCGCCGGCTCGTCGGGCGCCGGCCTCGGCATCGGTCTGGCGTTCGGCTTGGCGGCCGCGCTGTGGAGCGCGTCGGGCGCGGTGAAGCACCTGCTCGCGACGATCAACGCCGTCCACGACTGCACCGAGGACCGCGGCTTCCTCAAGCTCCGGGGGCTGGCCCTGGGACTCACGGTCGGTGCCATCGTGTTCGTCGCGGTCGCGGGCGCCGTGCTCGCCGTCGTTCCGGCCTGGCTCGGCGGGACCGGGCTGGGTGGTCCGGTGCGCGTGCTGCTGAACGGCGCCCGCTTCCCGGCGTTGGCGGTGAGCCTGGTGGCAGCGCTGGTCGTCCTCTACCGCCTGGCCCCGAACCGGCCCGCGCCGCCGTGGCGCTCGCTGCTGCCCGGCGCCGTGGTCGGGACCGCGGTGTGGATCACGCTGTCGGGCCTGTTCAGCATCTACACCGCCGGCTTCGCCAGCTACAACGAGACCTACGGCGCGCTCGGCGCCATCGTGGTCCTGCTGATGTGGCTCTACCTCACCGGGTTCGCGGTCCTGCTCGGCGCCGAGTTCAACGCGGTGCGCGAGCAGCACGGCGGCGACTGGCCGGAGAACTACGACCCCGAGACGGACCAGCAGGCTCCCTAACCGGCGTCGGGCGCGTCGCCGGCCTTCTGGGCACCGGCCTGGGCCTCGAGCAGCGCCAGCACCCCGGGGAACCCAGGGATGGCGGCGAAGCGCCGGGCCGCGAACGCCAGGCTTCCGAGGAACAGCATCATGCCGAGCGGCCACGAGATGACGAAGCGGATGAAGACGTACTCGTTGGTGGAGGCGTTGTTGAACAGCCAGATGTCGAAGGTGGCGCTGAGCAGCTCGTAGACGGCGATGGCGAGGGTGATGATCCGCGTGGTGCGGCGGTAGATCGGATGGCGCTGGGTCTCCGCATCGAAGCCGAACAGGTACGGCGCGGCCCACCCGACCACGTCACGGCCGACGACGACCGACGCGATCAGCCCGAGCCCGATGGCGTACTTGGTGCCGATGCCGATCCCGAAGTACACGGCTTCGCTGTCGGTGAGGATGCCCACCACGCCGCGGGCCACGATGAAGGCGGTGATCAGCGGCAGCAGCCGACCGATCGGGAGACCCCGACGTCGGCGCGACACCGCAGCCTTGACCGACCACGCGGTGGCACCTCCGATGGCCCAGCCCAGCCCCAACGTCTTGTTGAGGACCAGGAACAGGACGATCGGCATGACCGAGTCGAAGCTCTCGGCCGTGGTCGGCGGCCGTGATGCGGGTGCCGGAGCCGGTTCGGTCATGTCGACCAGTCTGACCGGTCGTGGCCGTCTACCCAACGCGCTGCCGCCGCCGTCGCTCCCGACATGGCGCGCCGGTCCGGCTCAGGCCCCGCGGCGGCGGCCGGTGCGGACGTCGGCTGCCATCCGGGCCAGGCCGACCGGGACGATGAAGCTCGGGAGGATGAGGATCAGCACCACCGTGGAGTTGAAGCCGCGCAGCAGGGCCGCCAGGTACACGACGGTGAGGACCGGGACCGCCAACAAGAAGCCGACCTTGATCGGCGACTCGGGGT
This sequence comes from Acidimicrobiales bacterium, assembly GCA_041622835.1. Lineage (GTDB taxonomy): Bacteria > Actinomycetota > Acidimicrobiia > Acidimicrobiales > JBFJYB01 > JBFJYB01. The sequence goes on from JBFJYB010000021.1 coordinate 7,912, forward strand.
AGAAGTAGGCGACGGTCACGACACCGAGCGCTCCGATCGCCAGGCCGAGGAGCGGGTGGAGGAAGACGGCGACCACGGCCAGCACCACGCCCAGGCCGAGCGCCATGCGGCTGTCTCGCTCGAGGCGACCGAAGAGCTGCCGGAGGAAGCTCACGCGCTCAGCGCCGTCCAGCTCGCCACGACGTCGGCGTCGCCGAACACCTCGACCGACTCGTGGTCGGGCGGGATCCGTTCCCACTGGAGGAGGAGCAGCTGAGCCACCGGTCCCCTGACTGCGGCGTCGCCCTTGGCGTGGGTGCGGGTGACCGTGAGCTCGCCACCCGGCGCGTCGAGCATCCACTCCCCCTCGCCGTCGGTGCGATGGAGGTGCAGCGAGCCGCGGGGCTTGTCCTCGGTGCGGCGGATCCACCTGGGGTACATGACCTCGAACAGCTCCTCGAGGCCGTCGAACGCGATGTCGGGGTCGATCGGCGCCGGGTCGCCCACCGCCGACTCGGCGTCGAAGCGGTGGACGGTCGTCTCGTGCATCATCCGGCGCTGGTAGAAGCCGGCGTTCGGAGCCCCGGCGAAGGTCCAGACCGCGTCGGAGGGATCGGCGGCCCGCAGCGCGTCGAGCACCTGCTGATGGGACTCACGGAACCAGTCGACCACCGCCGGGCCCTCCGGCGCGTCCGGGCCCTCGGCCGGGACCATCGCGTCGGCCCGGGCGCGGAGCTGGGCGGTCACGAAGGAGTAGACCCCACCGAGGTGGGTGAGCAGCCCGGCCACGTCCCACTCCGGGCAGGCCGGGACCGGGACGTCGAGGTGGCCGGTGGCCAGGTCGGCGACGGCGCGGCCGCCGGCCTCCACGGCCGCCAACTGGGTGGCGAGGTCGGGCGTCATGGCTGGAGTCTGGCCCATCACCCCCTCGATCGCACCTCACCACCGGCACGACCGCGGTCTCGGTGCCGGACCCGGACCCAACCGATCCATACTGGGCCCCGCCATGGAGATCAACGACACGACCATCCGCCTGTTCCTGCACCTGCTGGCCGTCTCGGTCTGGGTCGGCGGCCAGATCGTGCTGGTCGGGCTGCTGCCGGTGCTGCGCCGGCTCGGCGACGACGCACCGGCCCGCGTCGCCCGCCAGTTCAACCGGGTGGCCTGGCCGGCGTTCGCGGTAGCCGTCGTGACGGGGATCTGGAACCTCAGCGAGATCGGCTTCGGCGATCGGAGCACCGGGTATCAGGTGGCGCTGCTGGTGAAGCTGGCGCTGGTGGGCCTGTCGGGCGTGGCGGCCTGGCTGCACGCAGTCGCCGAGCGGCGAGTCAACGTGGCGATCTGGGGCGCGGTCACCGGTGGGGCATCCATCGCAGCCATGTTGTTCGGCGCGGTCCTGGTGACCTCGAGCTGATGGCACCGAACCGGTCGGCGGACCCAGCCGCCGAGGTGGCCCTCGGCATCGACGTCGGCGGCAGCGGGATCAAGGGCGCTCCGGTCGACCTACAGCGCGGGGTGCTGCTCGAGGAACGGTTCCGGATCCCCACCCCCCAGCCCGCCACCCCCGAACGGGTGGCCGAGACGGTGGGCAAGGTGGTCGACCGGTTCGGCTGGTCCGCGCCCATCGGATGCACCTTCCCCGCCATCGTCAAGAACGGTGTCGTCCTCAGCGCGGCCAACGTGGACCGGTCCTGGATCGGGACCGACGGCGCGGCGGTGCTCGGCTCGGCGACCGGATGCCCGGTGACACTGGTCAACGACGCCGACGCCGCCGGGCTGGCCGAGATCCGCCTGGGCGCCGCGGCCGGCCGCAGTGGGGTCGTGCTCGTCCTGACCTTCGGCACCGGGATCGGTAGCGCGCTGTTCGTCGACGGCGTCCTGGTCCCGAACACCGAGCTGGGCCACCTCCAGCTCGACGGCCACGCCGACGTCGAGGACTGGGCGGCGGCCAGCGCTCGCGAGCGCGACAGCCTCTCGTGGCCGGAATGGGGCAAGCGCCTCGACCGGTACCTGCGCCACGTCGACGCGCTGCTCAGCCCCGACCTGATCGTGGTCGGCGGCGGGGCGAGCAAGCGCTTCGACCGGTTCCGCGACAAGCTGCGGGTCGGCGCCGAGGTCGTTCCGGCGAAGATGCGCAACAACGCGGGGATCGTCGGTGCCGCGCTCCTGGTCGGCGGCTCCCCCTAGCCGACGTGCCCTGACCGTCCCCGGTCACCACGCCTGGAGCTCGGCCTCGTCCGCCCGATACGAAGGTCGTGGGTGCGACAGTTGTCCATCGGAGCGTCGGGACCGTCATGTGAGCGGGACAGAAACCCACCCATGGGCCCTGGGGGCCTGGGACCCAGGCTCCCGGCTTCAGGCGTGGTCGGCCATCCGGTGGGCCAGATCGTCGGCCGACTCGAACCGTGTGCCGAGGGCCCACGCCCGCTTCAGGTAGAGGTGGGCGTCGACCTCCCAGGTCCAGCCCATCCCGCCGTGGACCTGCACGCAATCGACGCCGTTGGTGCCCGCCGCCGAGCGGGAGAGGAGCCGGGCCACCGCCACCGCCCGGGCCGGATCTCCCAGCTCGCGGTCGTCGAGCACCACCCCAGCGGTGTAGACCGCGGCCCGGGCGACCTCGACCCGGCTGGCCATGTCGGCGCACAGGTGCTTCACGGCCTGGAACTCGCCGATCGGGCGGCCGAACTGGTGGCGCTCCTTGGCGTAGGCGACGGCCAGCTCGGTGGCGCCGGCCGCGACGCCGAGCTCGCTCGCCGCCACCAGCAGCGTGGCCCGAAGCATGACGTCGGCCGCGACCTCGGGGCCGGCGACCGGCTCGCCGGCCGGGATCCGCTCGACTCGGCTCACCGGTGTGAGCGGGTCGAGGGGCCGGTCGAGGGGCACACCGTCGATCTCGGATCGGGCGAGGGCCGACACGCCGTCGCCGTCGAGCACCAGGACCACGTCGACCGAGTCGAGGTACTCGATCACCGCCGGTCCCGGGACCCGAGGTGCGAGCCCCACGACCGCGGCTCCCGAGCCGGCCCCGTCGACGAGAGGCGCCGCGACGAGCGTGTCGGCCAGCGGGCCGGGGACCAGCGCCCGGCCGAGCTGCTCGTACACGATGACGGCGTCGGCCCATCCGAGCCCGGCCCCGCCCGCCTCGTCGGCCAGGGTGAGCCCGAACACACCGGTGTCGGCCAGCTCCTGCCAGTGGGCCGGCTCGACGCCGCCGGACGCTTCGAGAGCCCGGACCGCCGCCATGTCGAACCGACCGCGGCACAGCGACGCCATTCCCGCCTGGAGGGCGAGCTGATCCTCGGAGAGCTCGAAGTCCACGGCCGTCCTCAGCGCGCCTTCGGGAGCCCGAGCATGCGCTCGCCGATGATGTTCTTCTGGATCTGGGTCGTGCCGGCTGCGATGCCCAGGGTGAGGGCGTAGAGCCGGTTGGCCACGTGGTCGTCGCCGTGCGGGTCGCCGGTGGTCATGCTCAGCGCCGACCGATCCAGGATGCGGAACGCGAGGGCGCCGACCCGGCGCTTGACCTCCGCGTAGTAGTGCTTGAACACCGAGCCCCCGGCCCCCGGCGTTCCGGTCCGCTGGGCCTGGCTCACCGTGCGCTTGGTGAGCGCCCACAGCGCGTCGTACTCGGCGCGGAGCCGGCCCAGCTCGCGGCGGACCTCGGGATCGTCCCAGGGCACCGTCCCGCCGACGGTCGTCTTGGCGATACGAGCCAGGTCGGCGAGCTGCTCCATGCTGGCCAGCAGCTCCGAGGTGAACGCGGTGCCCCGCTCGAAGCTGAAGGTCACCATGGCGACGCGCCAGCCGTCGTTCTCGTCGCCGACGCGGTTGGCGACCGGTACCCGCACCTCGTCGAAGAAGACCTCGCTGAACTCGCTCGGACCCAGCGCGGTCTCGATGGGCCGGATCTCGATGCCGGGCAGGTCCATCGGGCAGATCAGCCAGCTGATGCCCCGGTGCTTCGGCGCCTCGGCGTCGGTCCGCACCAGCAGCTCGCAGTAGTCGGCGATCTGCGCGAACGAGGTCCAGATCTTCTGCCCCGACACGACGTACTCGTCGCCGTCGCGCACCGCTCGCGTCCGCAGCGAGGCCAGGTCGGAGCCGGCGCTGGGCTCGCTGAAGCCCTGGCACCACACGTGCTCGCCCCGCAGGATCGGGGGCAGCAGGACGCGGCGCTGGTCGGCCGACGCCTCGGCGATCAGGGTGGGACCGGCGTGGAGCAGGCCGACGAAGTTGCAGCCCACGTAGGGCGCATGGGCCCGCTCGGTCTCCTCGAGGAAGATGAGGTGCTCGGTCGGTGTGGAGCCTCGGCCGCCCAGCTCGACGGGCCAGTTGATCCCGGCGTAGCCGGCGTCGAACAGCCGTCGCTGCCACGCGGTGTCGTAGTGGCGGCGCGCGGCGAAGTCGGTCACCGCCGGCGGCTCGCCGACGGAGGGAAGGGTGTCTCGCAGCCACTCCCGGAGCTCGGTGCGGAACCGCTGCTCGTCGGGCGTGTAGCGCAGATCCACGCCGGGAGCGTACCGACGCCGCCTCCCCGGCTCCCAGCCCGGGCCCCGAGGTCGGCTCACGGCGACGGTCAGATCATGGCGGGTCAGGTCACGGCGACGGTCAGCTCACGGCGACGGTCAGCTGGCGGGTCAGCTCATCGCGACGATCCGGAACACGACCGCGTAGTGGAGGCCCACGGCGAGGGTGACCAGCACGTGCCACACCTCGTGGTAGCCGAAGTGGCCCTCGACCAGGTCGGGCCAGCGCAGACCGAGCAGGATGGCCCCGACCGTGTAGAGCACCCCGCCCGCGCCGACCATCACGGTCTCGGCCGCGCCGACGTCGTTCCAGAGCCCCGAGACGCCGAACACCGCCGTCCAGCCCAGGGCGATGAACAGCGTGGTCTGCAGGCCGGTCGGAGCTCGGACCGGGCTCCAGATCAGCCAGAGACCGAGCAGGACGCCGATCCACACGGCGAGCAGGAGCACGTTCCGCCGTCCGCCGTCGAGACCGAGGCCGACGATGCCGGTGTAGCTGCCGCCGACCAGCAGGTAGATCGCGCTCTGGTCGAGCTTGCGCATGGTGGCCCAACCGGCGTCGGACCAGAACCGGCGGTGGAAGACGGCACTGACCGTGAACATGAGGGTGACCGAGACGGCGAACACGGCACCGAGCAGCCCGGCCCGCCACGTGGGCGCGGTGGCCACCAGGACGATGCCGGCGACCATCGAGATGCCGGCGCACCACGAATGCAACACCCCCCGGAGGCTCGGCTTCTGGAGGGACGACTGCCGCCAGGGGTTCGGGTGGGAGACCACGACGAAGCGCATTCTTGCCGCGCGGCTCGGGGCTTGTCGCACCGGCGCCCAACCGGTAGCGTCGGCACGCTGTCGGCGTAGGGAAACCGGTGTGATTCCGGTGCGGTCCTCGCCACTGTGACGGTGAGCAACCTCCGATCTGCCACTGGGTCCTCCGAAGGTGGACCTGGGAAGGCGGAGCAAGCTGCGACCCGAAGCCAGGAGACCGGCCGGCAGCGTCCGAACCCACGATCTCCACGAAGGATGCGAGATGGACATGCCTGCCCGCCGGCCACACGTCGGCCTCTCCCCGCGCCGACCGCTCCCGCTGGTGGTCTCCCTGCTCGTCTCCGTGCTGGTGCTCGCCCTGGTGGCGGGTGCGTGCTCCGGCTCCGACGACGACCTGGTGGCGAGCACCGGCGACCTCGACCTCGACGTCGCCGCCGACTCGCCCGCCGAGGACGAGCCGGCCGAGGACCCACCCGACGCGGCGACAGACCAGACGACGGCGCCGGCCCCCGCCGCCAACCTCACCCGAGGCTGCGTCGCCGACGGCGACTACTCGCCCGAGGTCGACTACTTCCCGGCCAAGACCGACGTCCGCCACGCCGAGCGGCTCGCGATCCGCTACGAGCCGAACTACAAGGTGGTCACCGTGAGCGACGCCAACTTCGAGGGCGCCTCGTTCACCTATGTGCTGGTGCAGTGCGGTACGCCCGACCCGCCGCTCGAGGGTGACCTGGCCAGCGCCACCGTCATCGAGGTGCCGGTCTCCTCGATGGCCGTGATGAGCACGACGATCCTGCCCGGCCTCGACGGCATCGATCGCCTCGACGTGCTGGCCGCCCTCGACAGCTTCGACTTCGTCCAGAACGAGCGGGTCCGCGAGCTGATCGACGCCGGCGAGCTGGTGCGCACCGGCACGCTGAGCTTCGAGCTCGACATCGAGACCCTGGTCGACCTGGGGCCCGACGTGATCCTCGCCAACCTGTTCGGGCCGGCTGCCGAGGAGCTGGGGCCGCTCGACGCGGTCGGGCTGGTGGGGGTGGTCGACGCCGACTACCGCGAGACCACCCCGCTCGGCCGTTCCGAGTGGATGAAGCTGGCCGCCGTGCTGTTGAACGAGGAGTCGGCGGTGAACGA
>JBFJYB010000022.1:0-14130 GCA_041622835.1 Acidimicrobiales bacterium
CCACGCCGAGGTCGTCGAGACGGCCGTGGACACGGTGGCGCGTGGTCGGGTACCTGGGCCTGCTCGTCGTGGTGGCGGTCGTGGCGCTGGTGGCCATCGGCGTGTATGCCCGCTCGAACTACTTCGTCGACGTGCGGGGCGACGACGTGGTGATCCTCCAGGGCCGGCCGGGCGGCGTGCTGTGGTTCGACGCCACCATCGAGGAGGTCAGCGAGGTGGTCGTCGCCGACCTGACACCGGCGCTGCTCGAGGAGGTCCAGGGCAACCCGGAGTACGCGTCGCTCGACGGGGCGCGCGCCTACGTGGAGACCCTGGCCGAGCGAGCCGAGCCGACGCCCGATCCGACCACGAACGGCTGAGCCGATGGTCAGCGCCGAGCGCAACGCCGAGCTGGGCCTGCTGCTGGTGGCGGCCATCGTCACCGCCGGGACCTACAGCCTGGCGAGCCTCGGCGCGTCGGACGCGCTGCCGGCCAACATCGTGCCGTTCCTCGCGGTGATCCTCGCCCTGCTGCTGGCGGCCCACCTCGCGACCCGACGCCTGGCCAGCCGGGCCGACGGGCTGCTGCTGCCGCTCGCCGGCCTGCTCAACGGCATCGGGTACGTGTTCATCGCCCGCCTAGACGAGGACCTGGCCGGCCTCCAGGCCGTCTGGACCGCGGTCGGTGTCGGCGCGTTCGCGCTCACGTTGCTGTTCGTACCCCGCGTGCGCATCCTCGAGCGCTACCGCTACACGTTCATGGTCGCCGGACTCGGCCTGCTGCTGCTCCCGCTGCTGCCGGTGCTGGGCCAGGAGATCAACGGCGCCCGAATCTGGGTGAGCATCGGGCCGATCAACTTCCAGCCGGGCGAGTTCGCCAAGCTGGCCCTGGCCCTGTTCTTCGCCGGCTATCTCGTCGAGAAGCGCGAGCTGCTCGCCATCGGCACACTGCGCATAGGCCCCGTCCTGCTGCCCGAGCTCCGGCACCTCGGCCCCGTGGCCTTGGCGTGGGCCGCGTCGCTGCTGGTCATGATCCTCGAGAAGGATCTCGGCTCGTCGCTCCTGTTCTTCGCCCTGTTCGTCGTGATGCTGTGGATCGCGACCGAGCGGGCGTCGTACCTGACCGTCAGCGCGCTGCTCTTCGCGTCGGGCGCAGTGCTGACCTGGAGCCAGTTCGGTCACGTGCAGGACCGGGTCGACGCCTGGATCAACCCGTGGGACGACCCCAAGGGCTCGGGCTTCCAGGTCATCGAGGCCTCCTTCTCGCTGGCCCAGGGCGGCCTGACCGGCACCGGGCCCGGGCTCGGGAGCCCCGACCGGATCCCGGTGGCCGAGACCGACTTCATCTTCGCGGTCGTCGGTGAGGAGCTGGGGCTCTTCGGCGCAACCGCCCTGCTCATGGCGTTCCTGTTGATGATCGGCGCCGGTCTGCGGATCGCCCTGCGTACCGACCAGCCCTTCGAGAAGCTGCTGGCGGCGGGCTTGACCGCGCTGCTCGGCATCCAGGCCTTCATCATCGTCGCCGGCGTCACCCGGGTCCTCCCCCTCACCGGCGTGACCCTGCCGTTCGTGTCCTACGGCGGGTCGTCGCTGGTGGCGAACTACGTCCTGCTCGCGCTGCTGCTCCGGATCTCCGACGACTCGGCCAAGCGAGCCGAGCGGGCCCGGGCGTCGGCCCGCGCCGCTGCGTGAACACCCAGATCCGCCGGCTCGGACTCACGCTGGTCGTGTGCTTCGCCATCTTGTTCGTGCAGCTCAACCGGATCCAGGTGTTCACCCAGAACCAGCTCCAGGACAACCCGCTCAACACCCGGGCCATCATCCGCGACTTCGGGGCCGAGCGGGGGATCATCTCCACACTCGACGGGGTGGTCGTCGCCCGCAGCGTCGACGTCGGCGGCCAGCTCGAGCGGGAGCGCCGGTATCCCGAGGGCGAGCTCTATGCCCACGTCGCCGGCTTCTTCTCGTTCAACTTCGGCCCGACCGGCGTCGAGGACGTGTACAACGACCTGCTCGCCGGCCAGACGACCGGTCAGCGCTTCGGGGACCTGTCGGCGCTGTTCTCCGACGAGGACCGGACCGGCAATCTCACCCTCACCCTGCGCGACGACGTGCAGCGGGCGGCGCGCGACGCGCTGGGCGAGCGGCGGGGGTCGGTCGTGGTGCTCGACCCTCGGGACGGCGCCATCCTGGCCCTGTGGAGCTGGCCCAGCTTCGACCCCAACCCGCTGAGCTCGACCGACCTCGACCTTGCCGGCGCCGCCTACGACGCCCTCGACTTCGACGAGCTGGACTCGCCGGCGCTGGCCAAGGCGTACCGGCGCGCCTTCCCGCCGGGGTCGACGTTCAAGGTGGTGACGGCGGCTGCCGCCCTGGCCAGCGGACGCGCCACCCCGTTCACCCCGGTCTTCCCGGTCAGCGCCGGCTACACGCCTCCGCTCACGACGTCGGTCATCCCCAACTTCGGCGGGTCGTCGTGCGGCGGGACCATGACCGACGGCCTCCGCGTGTCGTGTAACACCCTCTTCGCCGAGCTGGGAGCCGAGGTCGTCGGGCCCGATCCGATGATTGCCGGGGCCGAGGCGTTCGGCTTCAACGCCCGCCCGCCCATCGACCTGCCGGCCCCGGAGGCCTCGAGCTTCCCGAGTGGCTTCGGTGCCGTCCTCCAACAGAACGCCGTCGGGGTGGACATCGTCGAGGACACACCGGGCTTGGCGCTGGCGTCGATCGGCCAGAAGGACACGTCGGCCACCCCCCTCCAGATGGCTCTGGTCGCCGCTGCGGCCGCCAACGAGGGGCTGATCATGACGCCCCACGTCATGGCGGAGGTACGTGACCAGGAAGGCATGCTCATCGAGGCCTACGACCCGTCGGTGTGGCGCCCCGCGCTCAACGGCACCGATGCCGAGCAGCTGCGCACGATGATGCTCGGGGTCGTGACCAGCGGCACCGCCACCGGACTCCAGGTGCCGGGATTCGAGGTGGGCGGCAAGACCGGGACCGCGCAGGTCGTCGCCGACAGCCTGGACACCCACGCATGGATCATCGGGTTTGCCGGCCCCCCGGGCGAGCCGGCCGAGGTGGCCATCGCCGTCCTGGTGGAGGCGACACCCGGCTCGGGGCAGCAGACCGGTGGCGCGATCGCGGCGCCGATCGCCCAGCAGGTGCTGGTCCAGGCCCTGCAGCCGATGGTGATGGCCCAGGCCACTGTGGAGGATCCCCCCGGCTGATACCGCCCGGGCCCGCTCGCCGGCAGTCGGGGTGGCACCTTGCCCGTCTGGTCCGCCCGTAGACTCTGCGGGCAATGTCCGACCAAGGGCCGACCCTCTTCGGGGACCGGTACGAGCTCCACTCACGCATCGCCCGCGGGGGCATGTCCGACGTGTATCTCGCCCGTGACCTACTGCTCGAGCGGCCGGTCGCGGTCAAGGTGCTCTTCCCGCAGTTCGCGGCCGACCCCAGCTTCGTCGAGCGGTTCCGTCGTGAGGCCCAGTCCGCCGCCAACCTGAGCCACCCCAACATCGTGGGCATCTACGACTGGGGCCGCGAGGGGAGCACCTACTTCCTGGTCATGGAGTACGTCGAGGGAAGGAGCCTGGCCGACGTGCTGCGGGCCGAGGGGCGCCTGCACCCCGAGCGGGTGGCCGACATCGGGATCGACGCGGCGTCCGGGCTCGCCGCCGCGCACCGCGCCGGCGGGACGATCCGCGACGTCAAGCCCGGCAATCTCCTCATCGACGCGGGCGGCCAGGTGAAGGTGGCCGACTTCGGCATCGCCACGGCGGTGGCCCAGGGGCAGGGGGGCCTCACCCAGACCGGCACGGTCATGGGCACCGCCACCTACCTGTCGCCCGAGCAGGCCCAGGGCCAGGCGGTCGATCCCCGCAGCGACCTCTACTCGCTGGGGATCGTGCTGTACGAGGCAGTCACCGGCCGTCCTCCGTTCGTCGGCGACAACCCGGTCGCGCTGGCCTACCAGCACGTGCAGGAGGTCCCGCCGTCCATGGCCCAGCTGGGGACCGAGGTTCCGGCTGCGCTCGAAGCGATCATCATGAAGCTCCTGGCCAAGGAGCCCGACGCCCGCTACCCGACCGCCGACGCGCTCCGAGCCGACCTGCGGCGGTTCCGCGAGGGCGCTCAGCTCCCACCGTCGGCCGCGGCGCCGCCGATCGTCCCGCCGGGTCCGCCCACCCAGCCAGCGGCACCGATCGAGCCGCCGCTGGATGCGACGACCACGATGGCGCCCGGTGCTGTCCCGCCCCCAGCGGGAACCCAGACCATGCCGGTCGCCCACGACTACGTCTACGACGAGCCGAGACGGCGCATCGCGTGGGTCGTCGCGGGGACGATCCTCATGCTGGTGCTCGTCGTCGGCTTCGTGGTGTTGCTGATCCAGGCCCTCGACACCGACGACGGCCCGGTGGCGGCGAACATCGAGGTGCCCTCGGTCGTGAACGAGCAGGTCGCCGAGGCGACCCGGATCCTCCAGGACGCCGGGTTCGAGGTCGAGATCGAGCGGGTGGCCAACGGCGACGTCGAGGAGGGGGTCGTGTTCGACCAGGACCCGAGGGGCGGGACCGACGCCCCGGAGGGTTCGACGGTCACGTTGATGGTCAGCGCCGGCGCCGAGCCGGTGCCGGTGGCCAACGTCGTCGGCAAGACGGTCGAGGATGCCAGGGCCGAGCTGATGCAGCAGGGCTTCGTCGTCGAGATCAACGCCGTCGAGAGCAGCGACGCGCCCGAGGGCGAGGTGCTGGCCCAGCGACCGCCGGCGGGCACCGAGCTGGTGCCGGGCGAGACCGTCGTCCTCGACGTGTCACCGGGACCGGGCGAGACACCGGTGCCCGACGTCGCCGGGCAGACCGCGGTGAACGCCACCCAGATCCTCAACGACGCCGGCTTCCGGGTCTCGCAGGCCGACGAGGCCTCGAACACCGTGCCGGTCGGCGTGGTGATCCGCACCGAGCCGTCGGCCAACACGCCACTCGAGGACGGGGAGACCGTCACCATCTTCATCTCGACCGGCGTGGCCATGGTCGACGTACCCAACGTGGTGTCGCTCCCGATCGCCGAGGCGCGGCTGCGGATCACCGACGCCGACCTCGAGTTCGTCGAGCGCGAGCAGGAGATCACGCCCGGCCAGACCGTCGGCACCGTCGTCGACCAGGATCCGGCCCCGTTCACGACCGTCGAGGCCGGCACCACCGTCACGTTGTTCGTCGGCGTCGAGCCACCGCCCACCCCCACGCCGGAACCGACCCCGACCCCGACTCCGACCCCGGTCCCGCCGACGCCGACCCCGACGCCCGAGCCGCCGACTCCGACCCCGACGCCCGAGCCGCCGACCCCGACGCCCTAGGCCGCCTGCCGGAGGTAGTTCCGCAGCAGGTCGTGGCCGGTCGCAGTGAGGATCGATTCCGGGTGGAACTGCACGCCCTCGACCGCGTACTCGCAATGACGGAAGCCCATGACGGTCGCATCCTCGCTCTCGGCGCTGACGACCAACTCGGCCGGCACCGACGAGCGCTCGACGACCAGGCTGTGGTACCTCGTCGCTTCGAGCGGGCTGGCCAACCCCTCGAAGACCCCCATCCCGTCGTGGTCGATGAACGACGTCTTGCCGTGCATCACCGCCGCCGCCCGGGTGATGGTGGCGCCGAACACCTGCCCGATGCACTGGTGACCGAGGCAGACGCCGAGGATCGGTCGGCGGCCGGCGAAGTGCTCGATCAGCCGGTTGGAGACGCCGGCGGTGTCGGGCGTGCCCGGCCCCGGGCTGATCAGCAGGCCGTCGGGATCGATGGCGGCCGCCTCGTCCACGGTGACGGCGTCGTTGCGGTGCACGACCGGGTCGGCGCCGAGCTCGCCCAGGTACTGCACCAGGTTGTAGACGAACGAGTCGTAGTTGTCGATCACCAGGATCCGGGGGCCCACGGCCGCAGGCTAGTGCCGTGACCCGGGCACGCCGCCCGGTTTCGCCGAGTGTCCAGCCGCTGGTCGAGCCCCTATCCTCTGCGGCATGGGGAAGCCACCGAAGCGCAGAGTCGAGGGCGGACGGGTCACGTCGAAGGCCCCCGTGGCCGGCTCGACCCGGTACACGCCCAAGGGGGAGCGATCGCTCCAGAAGGTCAGCCCGCCGTGGGTGCCGATCCTGCTGTTCTCGCTGCTGGTCATCGGGACGCTGATCATCCTGGCCAACTACATCGGCTGGGTGCCCGGCGGTACCAGCAACTGGTACCTGCTGCTGGGCCTGGGCTGCATCCTGGGCGGGATCATCACCGCGACCCAGTACCACTAGGCCGGTTCGAGGCCGGTGCCGCCCGGTGCGGCTACACCGGTGTAATTTCCCCCAGGTTTTCCCACAGTCTGTGGATAAGTCTGCGCCAGGCCTGGCCCCTGGCCACAGTTGGGCTCCGGCCCATCCACACCTCGGACCCGTCGTCCTAGTCGATCGGCGCCACCAGGTCCATCTCCGACTGGCAGTGCCGGGGCGCCTCGGGGTCCTCGTCGGGCGCCACCCGCATCTGCACCTCGGTCCCGCACAGTGAGCATCGGTAGGTGATCTTCACTCTGCGTAGCTCCCCGGGCGGCGGAGGCTCGGGGACCGGTCGGGCCAGCGCGCCGAGCATCATCATGCCGACCCGGATGATCACCACCCCGGCGATCACCGCGATGACGATGCTCACGGCCAGACCCACCCCCCCAGCCTACTAACGACCCCCACCCCGGGCCCCGCGGTCACGGCTCCAGGGAAAGGGGAGCGGGGTGGGTCTCAGGCGAGGCGTTCGATGACGGTGGCGTTGGCCATCCCGCCGCCCTCGCACATGGTCTGGAGGCCCCACCGGCCGCCGCGGCGCTCGAGCTCGTTGACCAGGGTGGCCATCAGCTTGGTGCCCGAGGCACCCAGCGGATGACCGAGGGCGATGGCACCGCCGTTCACGTTCACCTTGTCCATGTCGGGGTGCAGCTCCTTCTCCCACGCCAGCACCACCGATGCGAAGGCCTCGTTGATCTCGACCAGGTCGATGTCGTCGAGGGTGAGGCCGGCCCGGTCGAGCACCTTCTCGGTGGCCGGGATCGGGGCCGTGAGCATCATGATCGGATCGGCGGCCGCCACGGCGAAGGCGTGCAGCCGGGCCCGTGGCGTCAGGCCGAGGGCGCCGGCCCGCTCGGCGCTCATGACCAGCGCCGCCGATGCCCCGTCGGTGATCTGCGACGAGTTGCCGGCGGTGATCCGCCCGCCGTCCTGGAAGGCCGGCTTCAGCGTGGCGAGGGTCTCGGCGTTCGTGTCGGGCCGGATGCCCTCGTCGCGGGTCGCCATGGTCCCGACATCGACACTCTTGCCCGACTCGCGGTCGCCGATCCGCGAACGGACGGGGATCACCTCGCGGTCGAACCGCCCCTCTTCGGTGGCACGAGCCGCCAAGCGATGGCTGCGGGCGGCGTACCGGTCGAGGTCGTCCCGGCCGAGGTCCCACTCGTCGGCGATCAGCTCGGCCGAGATGCCCTGCGGCACCAGGCCTCCGTCGGAGGCATAGCGGGCGGCGACCGCCTCCCCGAACGGGAGGCCGTACTCGCCACCGCCGAAGCTGGCCCCCATCGGCACGACGCTCATCACCTCGACGCCGGCCGCGACCACGGCGTCGTAGGCGCCGGCCATGACGCCCTGGGCGGCGAAGTGGAGGGCCTGTTGCGACGACCCGCACTGGCGGTCGATCGACGTGCCGGGGATCGAGTCGGGCCACCCGGCCGCCAGCACCGCGTTGCGGCCGACGTTCACCGCCTGGGCGCCGACCTGCATGACGCATCCCATGATCACGTCGTCGACCACCGCGGGATCGAGATCGTTGCGCGCCGCCAGCGCGGTCAGGGTCTCGGCGGCCAGGTCGACCGGGTGCCATCCCGACAGCTGGCCGTTGCGCTTGCCGCCGGCGGTCCGGACGACGTCGACGATCACCGCGTCGGGCATGGGCCTCTCCTCACTCTCTCGACCTGCGAGTCTGGCACGGCACCCGCCGCCGTCGGAACCAGGTCTTCTAGGGTGACCGGATGGCCGACGCCGATGCGATCAACCTGGCGCTGCTGCTCCTGCGGGTGGCGCTGGGCGGGGTCTTCCTCGCCCACGGCATCAACCACGTGTTCGGGGGCGGGAAGATCGAGGGCACAGGCCGGTGGTTCGACAGCCTGGGCATGCGTCCGGGGATCTTCCACGCCTGGCTCGCCAGCGTGACCGAGATCGGTGCCGGCGCCTTGCTGGTGGCCGGCCTGCTCACGCCGCTCGCCGCCGCCGGGGTGGTGGGAACCATGGTCGTGGCCTGGATCACGAACCACCTGAAGAACGGCTTCTTCATCTTCCGCCCCGGCGAGGGCTGGGAGTACGTCATGACGCTCACCGTTCTGGGTCTGGCGCTTGCGGCGCTCGGGCCGGGCGAGTGGTCGGTGGACGACCGGTCGGAGAGCCTCCGGGACCTGTCCGGTTGGACCGGCTTCTGGATCGCCGTCATCGCCGGGGGCGGCGGCGCCGCTGGGCTGCTCGCCGTCTTCTGGCGTCCCACCACGACGTCGGATTGACGCGACCAGCCTGCGGCACTGGGCCGAACGGCCCGGTCTCGGGACGATTGGCCCACCTCCGGGGCTGCATTGCCCATGGGCCCGTTGGTGCGGTGCGTCGATACTCCTCCCAGCGTCCTCGAGGCGATCCGGGTGCGGCGAGAGGTGATGATGTTCCGACGGCTGATGATGGAGACGGCCTCGATGCGCGCCGCCATGCCGCTGCTCGTCTCGACGGTCGTGACCCTCGCCGTTGCCGCCCCGCTCGCCAGCGACGCTCTCGACGCCAGGTCTCCGGCCACGGTCGTGACCGTCGACCAGGCTGCGATGGCCACCGACGGGAGCTTCCCGACCGCAGCCACCCCCGGAGGGACGTTCGCCCCCTCCGACGGCGAGTTCGCGCTGGCCTCCTTCGACGCTCCGCCGGGCGATCCGGCCGGCGACGACCCCGACGCCCGACCGGTTTCGCCCCCGACGATCGACCGCGCGCCGGGCCCGGACACGCCGACCCCGACGCCCGTCCCCGACCCCGCCCCCGTCCCCGATCCGACGCCGGCCCCGGCGCCCGTCCCCGACCCGACACCCGACCCGACACCCGTCCCAAAACCTGATCCCGACCCGACTCCGACCCCGGATCCCGATCCCGAGCCGACACCTGATCCCGGTCCGACGCCTGATCCCGGTCCGACGCCCGATCCCGATCCGACGCCCGATCCTGACCCGACGCCCGATCCCGACCCGACACCTGATCCCGATCCGACGCCGACCCCGGATCCAGATCCCGATCCGACGCCCGATCCCGATCCTGACCCGACGCCGACCCCCGACCCCGATCCGACGCCGACCCCGGATCCCGATCCCGACCAGCCGGAGCTGGAGCTCACGCTCATCGCGACCGGGCCGGTGCTGACCCACGGCGCCAGCCGACTCGAGCTCGTGGTCACCAACGTGGGCGACGGCCGGGCATCCGACGTCGAGGTCGAGACCCGGCTCGACGTCGGCACCCTCACCGCGGCCGCACCCGGCGACTGCACGATCGAAGGCGACGAGGTCGAGTGCTCGCTGGCGTCGCTCGATCCGGGCCAGTCGGCCACCCTCACGCTGACAATGGACCTCGACGGCTTCGATCGGGTCGAGGTCTCGGTCCAGGCCCGGGCCGCCGGCGACGGCATCACGGCGGTGGCGGCGCTGCTCGCCACCTTCGACGCCCTGCCCGCCATCGACCTGATCACGACCATCTCCTCGCCCGAAGGCGATCTCGTTGCCGGCACCCCGGTGCAAGGTGGCGACGTCGCGCTCGACGTGACCGTCGCCAACGCCGGCCCGGCCACCGCATCCGGCCCGCAGGTCGTGCTCGACCTGGCCGGGGCGAGCGCGGTCCTCGCCGGGCCCGGTTGCGACTCGGACCTGGTGTGCCGGCTCGACGACCTGCCTCCGGGCCAGTCGGCCACCCTCACCGTCCAGGCGGCGGCGCTCGGCGACGAGCTCTCGCTCACCGCCACGGCGATCAGCGCCGACGGCGATCACGAGCTGACGCCCCCCGACAACACGGCCACCGCGACCTGGGCCACGAGCGTGGTCGCCGACATCTCCGTCTCGGTCCAGCCGGTCGGCGCACTGGTACGCGACGACAAGGGCACCGTCGCCGTGGTCGCATCCAACCAGGGTCCGGGCACCGCGACCGACGTCGACGTCTCGTTGAACGCCGTCGGCGCCACGCCGGTCGACACCGGGCTGGGCGACGAGCGGTGTGCCGTGGTCGCCGACACCTGGTCGTGCCACCTCGACCAGCTGGCCCCGGGCGAGACGGTGACGCTCTACGCCCACGTCGCAGTGGGCGACGTCAGCAGCGTCGAGCTGACCGCCGCCATCAGCCAGTCAGGGGCCGTCGATCCCGACCCGAGCGACAACTGGTTCGTGACCGGCCCCACTGCGCCGCCCTACGACACCGTCGACGGTGGTCCCGGCGGTCGCTTCGCCTCCGTGCTGCACGGATCGGCGACAGTGGTCGGCAACACCGCGACGTCGTGTGGCGCCGACGACGCCACGGCGACGGTGCGCAACGCCGACCCGGCCGTGACGTGCGGGCTCGTGCGCAACAGCCCCACGCCGATCGTGACCGACCGGAACTACAGCGGCAACAACGTGTGGGACATCCAACCGGTCGACGGCGACGGCGTGGACGCTCCTGCCGGCGTCGCCGAGACCTCGAGCGGCGCCCACCTCGACCTGCCCGACGGGGCCGAGGTCGTGTTCGCCGGCTTGTACTGGGCGTCGAGCGGCGCCACCTCGGCCGAGATCGAGACCGTGTACCTCGCCCATCCGGCCGGCGTCGACGGCCGCCCGTCGACCTTCGCCGACTACGTGGCCATCACGGCCGAGCCGTCGGAGATCGCCAGCGCCGGCACCCGACGGTTCGCGTACCGCGAGGTCACCGACCTGGTGACCGGCAGCGGCTGGTACTGGGTCGCCGGCATCCCCTACACGACCGGCGGAGACCAGCATGCCGGCTGGTCGCTGGTCGTCGCCTACGAGGACGGCTCGGCGCCGCGCAACGTGACCGTCTTCGACGGCTTCGAGTTCGTCGAGAACGGCTCGACCACGTCGGTCGAGGTCGGCGGGCTCGCGGTGCCGGCCGGCGCCACGGTCGAGCTGGGCATCACCGCCTACGAGGGCGACCTCGGGTTCGCGGCCGAGAAGCTGGCGGTGTCGACCGTCGACGCGGCCGGCGCCGTGACGAGCCACGACCCGTTCTCGGACCCCCTGAACCCGGCGGCCGACCCGTTCAACAGCTCGTTCAGCTACCACGGCCAGTTCCTCGCCGCGCTCCTCCAGAACGGCACGGTCCCCGTGCCCCGCCACCAGCCGAGCTACCGCAACACGCTGGGGCTCGACATCGACATCTTCGACGTCCCGGCGTCGAACGCAGTCGGTGCCCGTATCGACTTCTCCAGCCAGGGCGACCAGTACTACCTCGGCCCGCTGTTGGTGACCGCACCCCGCGCGAGCTGAGGCCGGAAGTCGCCGAGCGCGCCGAGCAGGTCGTCGAGGGCGCGGTGGGCGGCGGCGAAGTAGAGGCGGGGTAGGCGCGGCGCCCGATCGGGGTGCAGGTGGAGGTCGACGATCGTGTGGTGTGCGCTCCAGGGGCGCAGGTCGATCCGGACCGCTACCCGGCCCGGCGGGACCAGGCGCCGGAGCTCGGCGTCGACATGCGATCGGGTGGACCCCGTTCGGATCAGCCTCGCCCAGCGTCGCCGGGTCAGCGGCCAGCCCGACGCCAGCGCCTCGACCACCTCGCCGAACGGGCGCCACAGATGGCGAACCACGTGCGAGCTGGCGAAGGTCGCACCGGTGAGCGGGGCAACTCTCGCCGGCCGATCGGTCCCGGGATGCCGCAGCGGGTCGAGGTCGTGGTGCTCGGCCGGCGACAGCACGAGCGCGCGCATGAGCAGCTCCCGGTCGGCGTCGGCGTCCGACTCCGAGAAGGCCCACTCGAGCGGGATGTCGCCCTCGGGTAGGACGTAGGGCGGCAGGTCCGGGTCGATCGGCTCGTGGTCGAGATCGGGAACGGGCAGCCAGCCCACAGCCGCGACCCTACCCCGGCGGCGGCGAGGCGACCGGGCGGTCGTTGCTAGTGTTGCCCCATGGGTGAGATGGTCGAGTTCGCCGTCAACGGAACGACCGCCGGTGGGTATCTGGCGCCGGCGGCGGGTGGCTCGGGCCCAGGCGTGCTCGTGCTCCAAGAGTGGTGGGGCCTGGTGCCGCAGATCAAGCGGGTGTGCGACACCCTCGCCGACGAGGGCTTCACCGCCCTGGCCCCCGACCTGTACCACGGCGAGCTGGCCGAGCACACCGAGATGGACAAGGCCAGCGAGCTGATGACCAACCTGCCGCCCGACCGGGCCGCTCGCGACATGTCAGGAGCGATCGACTATCTGGTGGCCCACGACGCGACGACCAGCGAACGGGTCGGCGCGGTGGGCTTCTGCATGGGCGGGCTGCTGACCCTGGTCGTCGCGGCTCTCGAGGGTGATCGGGTCGCCGCCGCCGCGCCCTTCTACGGCGCCCCGCTCGGCGAGGGTGCTCCCGACTGGTCGGGCCTCACCGCCAGCGTCGAGGGTCACTTCGCCGAAAACGACGACTTCTTCGCACCGGGCCCCGTGGGCGAGCTCGAGGCGATGCTGCGCGCCATGGGCAAGAGCGTCACCTTCCACGTCTACCCCGGAACCGGGCACGGCTTCACCAACGAGGAAGACCCGCTCGGCACCTACGACCCCGAGGCCGCGTCGCTGGCCTGGAGCCGCACCCTCGCCCACCTGCGGGCCAACCTGCCCTGATCCCGCGACGCGCCGAGGTCGAGAGTCAGGTGGCGGCCAGCAGGGCGTAGATCTCGGCCGTCAGCTGCGAGATCCATGCGGCCTGGCCGTCGTAGTCGGCCCCGTCGACGGTCGCGACCGAAATGGCGAACCGCGTGCCGTCGGGTAGGGGCACCAGCCCCATCGCCGCCAGCTCGCTCTCCAGCGCGATGCAGCAGCCGGGGGTCAGCCACCCCGCCTTGTGCCCGGTGAGGGCGGCGACGTCGGGCGGCAGCTCGTCGACGAGCACGCCACCCCAGACGGTCGGATCGTCGAGGTTGTCGGGAGCGAAGGTCATCCAGGCCATCACCCGGGCGGTGTCGGCCATGTCGAGCAGCTTGTAGTCCGCCAGCCGATCGAGGAACGACACCGCGTCGTCGGTAGTGGTGGTGTTGCGGAACTCGCGGGCGGGGGCATCGGCTCCGGTGCGGCGGATCCCACCGTCGATCCAGAGCGAGAGGTAGGTGTCCGGCATGCCGGCGGCGGCGGTGAACTCGTTGACGGCGTCGACGCCGATCAGGTCGATGACCTCGCTGGCGGCCTGGTTGTCGGACCTGGCGAAGATCGCCTCGGCGAAGGGCTCCACCGCGTCGGCTCCGACCGCGTCGACGGCGGCGACGACCCAGTAGAGCTTGGCCGTGCTCGCCGGGTCGAACGGGACCGAGCCGGCGACCGACACGACCTCGTCGGCGTGGCTCACCGTGACCGACAGCGCCACACCGGGACTCGACCGACCCAGCTCGACGGCGCGCTGGTAGACCAACGCCTCGAGCTCGGAGACGTCGGGCGTGGTCGCGGCCGGTGGCGGCTCCGGCTCGTCGTCGACCGGCACGACGTCGGCGCTCGAGGCCTCGGTGCTCTCTGGTTCCGGCTCGGCTGCCGGCTCGGGTGCCGTGACCTGGGTCGACAGCACCTCGGTGGTGACGACCTCGGGAGCACGTTGCGAGTCGAGGGTCGGGACGAACACGGCGGCGGCCACGACGATTGCCGTGAAGATCGCCCGGAGCGCACCCATGAGCCCATCATGCCAAGCGGGTGGCACCCGCGGGCAAGGCGCTCGGTCTAGGTCGCGGCCAGGCCTCGCAGGACGATGTCGACCACGGTGTCGGCCGCCTGTTTGGGCGACGAGCGCAGGAGCCCCATCACCTCGGGTCGGGCGAAGTCGCGGCCGACGCCGGCCACGACCCGGGCCACGGCGCCGGTGTCGACGTCGGCGATGTGGCCACGCTCGACGGCCAGGTCGAGC
>JBFJYB010000023.1:0-13930 GCA_041622835.1 Acidimicrobiales bacterium
GGCCTGGAAGGTCTCGTTGAGCTGCGAGCTCGAGTCGATCTGCCGGAGCACGATCGGTCGTCCGAGCAGGCCGCCGGCGGCGTTGATTCGCTCGACCTGGATGCGCGCCGCCTGGAGGGCCGGCCGATCGAGCGGCTCCATGAGGCCGGTCTCGGCCAGGATCGACCCGATGATCACGGCGTTCTCGGGGAGCGTGGTGCCGATCGGCTCGCCCTCCTCGTCGAAGAGCTGACCGTCCTCGCCGGCCTCGACCGTCGCGCCGGGCAACACCTCGGCGTCGGGCGCGACGTCGTCGCCGGGCGACGAGCAGGCGGTGGAGACGAGCAGCGCAGCCGCGACCGTCGCCGCCAGTCGGAGTCGGAGCATGGCGCGGTCATCGTACGACGCGCCCCGCCGCCCCCCTCGTCACCCACCCCTGGATCTGTGACTGCTCAGCGCGCTGGGCGGACCTAGCCGGCGATGGCGGGTTGGGAGACGGCGGCGGCGATCGAGGCGGCGATGCCGCGGCTGTCGAGCCCGAGCCGAGCCAGGATGGCGTCGGGTGCGTCGTGGTCGAGGTACTCCGTGGGGGTTCCGAGCACCCGGACCTCGGGGGTCGGGGTCGAGGAGGCGGCCAGCCCGAGTGCGATGGCCGAGCCGATCCCACCGTCGGCGATGCCGTCCTCGACAGTCACCACGACGGGATGGCGCGCCGCGTCGTCGAGCATGGCGCCGTCGAGCGGGGCGCAGCAGCGCACGTCCCAGACCGAGGTCTCGATGCCGGCGTCAGCCAGTCGCCGGGCCGCGTGCATGGCCGGCGTCACCAGCTTGCCGACGGCCAGCACGGCCACGTCGGCGCCGACGCGCAACCGTCGGGCCGTCAGGGCATGACCGGTGCCCGGCGGCGCGTCGGCCGGAGCTGCCCCCTTCGGCCAGCGAATGGCGACCGGTCCGTCGAGCTCCAGGGCGTGGCGGAGCATCACGTCGACCTCGGCCGCCGACGACGGGGCCAGGACCGTCATCCCCGGCACCTTCGACAGCAGAGCCAGGTCGAGCACGCCGTGGTGGCTCGCACCGTCGTCGCCGGTGATGCCGGCCCGGTCGACGCAGAAGACCACCGGCAGCCGGTGGAGGCCCACGTCGTAGTAGACCTGGTCCCAGGCCCGGTTCAGGAACGTCGAGTAGATGGCGACCACCGGGCGCAGACCCCCCATCGCCATCCCCGCCGCCGACGCCACCGCTTGCTGTTCGGCGATACCGACGTCGTAGAACCGATCGGGGTACCGTTCGGCGAAGGGCAGCAGGCCGGTCGACCCGGGCATGGCGGCGGTGACGGCGACCACGTCGGAGCGGTCACGGCCGAGGCCGACCATCGCTTCGGCGAACGCCTGGGTCCACGTCGGCGCCTCGGCCCCCACCGTCTTGCCGGTCGCGGCGTCGAAGGGGCCGACGTCGTGGAGGCACTTGACCGGGTCGTCCTCCGCCGGGCGGTACCCCCGACCCTTGACCGTGCGCACGTGCACGAACACCGGTCCGTCGGGGTCGGCGGCAGCCCCGAGAGCCGCTTCGAGCGACGCGAGATCATGGCCGTCGACCGGGCCGCGGTAGTCGAATCCGAGCGCCTCGGCGAAGCGCTGCATGCGGTCGGGGGCCGACAGCGGCGTGACGGTCGGCGCATACGACCGGCCGTTGTCGTTGCAGACGACGACCACCGGCACACCACGCTGGCCGATGTTGCCGAGCGCCTCGTAGGTCAGGCCGCCGGTGAGGGCGCCGTCGCCCACCACGGCGATCACCGAGCCCGGCTCGCCGCGGCTGCGGCGTGCCTCGGCCAGGCCGCACGCGTAGGCGCAGGCCGTCGACGCGTGGCTGTTCTCGACCAGGTCGTGGACCGACTCGGCCCGGCTCGGATACCCCGACAGCCCGCCGGCCTGCCGGAGCCGGGCGAACCCGTCCCGGCGGCCGGTAAGCAGCTTGTGGACGTAGGCCTGGTGGCCGACGTCCCACAGGATGGCGTCGACCGGCGACTGGAAGGTGCGGTGCAGCGCGATCGTGAGCTCGACGACGCCGAGGTTCGACCCGAGATGGCCGCCCGAGGCCGACACCGACTCGACGAGGCAGCTGCGGATCTCGGAGGCGAGCGCGGTCAGCTCGGCCGCGTCGAGCTTCCGGAGATCGTCGGGGTCGGTGACCGAGTCGAGCAGCACGGCCTCGCCTCAGCTCCCCACCGCGGCCCGGATCGACTGGCGGAGCGACGACATGGTCGCCACCACCGCGGTCGGCTCGTAGCCGCAGTGCGCCATGCAGTTGTCGCAGCGAGGGTCCTTGCCGCGCCCGTACTTGTCCCAGTCGGTCTCCTCGACCAGCTCGCGGTAGGTGTCGACGTAGCCGTCGGCCATCAGGTAGCACGGCCGCTGCCAACCGAAGACCGAGTAGCTCGGGATCCCCCACGCCGTGCAGTCGTAGTCGACCTTTCCCTCGAGGAAGTCGAGGAACAGCGGGGTGTGGTTCAACCGCCAGTGCTTGCGCTTGCCGCCCGAGAACGCCGTGCGGAACAGCTCCTTGGTCTGGTCGGTGGGCAGGAAGTGCTCCTGGTCGGGAGCCTTCTCGTAGGCGTACCCGGGCGAGAGCATCATGGCGTCGACCTCGAGGTCGTCGTTCAGGAAGTCGAGCACGCTCCGGATCGTCTCGGGGGTGTCGGTGTTGAAGAAGGTGCTGTTGGTCGTCACCCGGAACCCGGCCCGCTTCGCCTCGCGTATGGCTTCGACGCACTCGTCGAACACGCCGTCGCGGTCGACCGCCAGGTCGTGACGCTCCCGCAGTCCGTCGATGTGGACGGCGAAGGAGAAGTACGGCGACGGGGTGAAGCGGTCGAGCCGCCGGCGCAGCAGCACGCCGTTGGTGCAGAGGTAGACGAACTTCTTGCGCTTGATCAGCTCGGCCACCATCTCCTCGATGTCGGGGTGCAGCAGCGGCTCGCCGCCGGCGATCGAGACCATGGGGGCCCCGCACTCCTCCATGGCGGCGACGGCCTGCTCGACGCTCACCCGCTTCCGGAGGACCTCGGTCGGGTGCTGGATCTTGCCGCAGCCCGGACAGGCCAGGTTGCAGGCGAAGAGCGGCTCGAGCTCGACGATCAGCGGGAACTTGTCGCGGCCGGTCACCTTGTTCTTCAGGAGATAGGCGCCCATGCGCACGGCTTGACGGATAGGGACGCCCATCTCTACGTGACCTCCAGGGTCGGTTGGGTGGGTGCTGGTGACAGGTCGCGCACCTCGACGGGCAACGCGAACGACACGTCCTCGGCCACCGCGTGGCGTTCCTCGACCGTCACCGGCCCGAGGTCGGCCAGGGCGTCGACCACGGCCCGGACGAGTGTCTCGGGGGCCGACGCTCCGGCGGTGATGCCGACCGTGGGCGCGTCGGCGAGCCACTCGAGGTTGATGTCCGACGGCTGGTCGACGAGCCGGGCCCGGCACCCGATCCGCTCGGCCACCTCGGTGAGGCGACGACTGTTCGAGGAGTTCGACGAGCCCACGACCAGCAGCAGGTCGCAGTCGTCGGCGATGGCCCTCACCGCGTCCTGCCGGTTCTGGGTGGCGTAGCAGATGTCGTCGGACCTGGGGCCACGGATCTCGGGGAACCGCTCGTGGAGCCGGTCGACGATCTCGGCGACCTCGTCGACGGCCAGCGTGGTCTGGGTGAGGTAGGCGACCCGGGTCGGGTCGGCGACCTGGACCTCGTCGGCCTCGGCCAGCGAGCCCACCACCGTGACGGCGTCGGGCGCCTCGCCGCGGGTGCCCTCGACCTCCTCGTGGTCGTCGTGGCCGACGAGCAGGATCGAGTGGCCGCCCTTGGCGAAGCGGCGGGCCTCGGTGTGGACCTTGGCCACGAGCGGGCACGTGGCGTCGATCACGTCGAGGCCGCGGGCCACAGCTTCGGCCTTGACTTCTGGCGCCACCCCGTGGGCGGCGAGGATGACCCGGGCGCCCCGTGGGACCTCGTCGATCTGGTGGACGAACACCGCCCCCTTCGCCTCGAGCTCGGCGACGACGTGGGTGTTGTGGACGATCTGACGCCTCACGTAGACCGGCGCGCCGAAGCCGGCCAGGGCCCGCTCCACGATGTCGATGGCCCGCACCACGCCGGCGCAGAAGCTGCGGGGCGCAGCGAGCAGCACCGAACGGGGCATGGCCGCAGCCGCCCACCGCTCGAGGGCGGGCACGCTCGACTGCAGCGACCGGTAGGCGCTCGCCACGTGGCGGACCGTGGCCGGCGACCGGAGCTCGGCGGCGGGGGTGTCGACCACCGCCCGCACGACGGCGAAGGGACGCCCGGCGGCGGCCGGCGCCAGCCAGCGCGACTCCATCTCCACCGCCAGCGCTCCCGACTCGGCCAGCTCGTCCCGCTCCGGCCCGCTCACCACGTGGTCGCTACACGCGATCGGTCCGACCCGGGCTCGCACGCCGTGCCGCCGCAGCTCGGCGGCGACCAGCGCGGCGCCGGCCACCGGGATCGAACCGTCGGGGCCGTCGAGGCGGTCGGCCACCACCAGGTCGCCGGGCTGGAGGCCCTCGACCAGCGCCCCGCCCACGCCGAGCACCGCGACGGCAGCCGCGTCGGCGAACGACTCGCTCATCGAGCGGACGGCCCGCGCCGACCGTTCGGGTCCCATCCCGGTCCGGACGACGACGGCGTCGGTGGCGCCGGCCCGGGCCGCACGGGCTTCGAGCCGCAGCGGGGTGAGCAGGGCGAGGCGACCGCTCATGGCTCCCCCTCCGGGCGGATCGCGGCGAGGTACCGGCCGAGCGCGGTGACCGGGAACGTCAGCCGGTAGAGGTGGTAGTTGATGTAGAAGTCGCGGGGGAAGCCGGTGCCGGTGAACTGCGGCTCGTCCCACGAGCCGTCGGCCCGCTGGTTCTCGACCAGCCAGGCGATGCCCCGACGGGTAGCGGGACCGAGGTTGCGAGCGGCCAGGAGCGCCAGCAGCGCCCACGCCGTCTGCGACGCGGTCGACTCGCCCCGGCCCACCCACGACCGGTCACGGTAGGAACGCAGGTCCTCGCCCCACCCGCCGTCGGCGTTCTGATGGGCCTCCAGCCATGCGGTCGCGCTCACGACGCGGTCGTCCTCGACGGGCACGCCGGCCGCGATGAGAGCCGGCACTGCGGCGCCGGTTCCGTAGAGGTGGTTGGCGCCCCACCGACCGAACCACGAGCCGTCGTCCTCCTGGTTGTCGCTCAACCAGTCGAGCGCGCCGGCCAGCACGTGGGGGTCGACCAGATCGGTGCGGCCCGACTCGTCGAGGACGCCCAGCATCTCGACGAGATGGGCGGTGACGTCGGCGGTGGGCGGGTCGGTGACCTTGCCGAAGTCGCAGAACGGAAGCTCGGCCGGAAGGGGGCTGGTGTTGTCGGCGTCGAAGGCGCCGTACCCCCCGTCGCAGGACTGCATGCCGTTCGTCCACCGGACCGCACGCTCGATTGCCGCCTCGACCCGTTCGGCCTGGGGGTGGGCGACCCGGTCGAGGGCCATCACGACCTCGGCGGTGTCGTCGATGTCGGGGTAGTTGTCGTTCTCGAACTCGAAGGCCCAGCCACCGGGCTCGAGACCGGGGCGCTTCACGGCCCAGTCGCCGGCGACCCGCACCTCCTCGTCGAGGAGCCAGTCGGCCGCCCGCACCAGGCGGGGGTCGTCGGCCGGCACACCGGCGTCGGCCAGCGCGATCACGGCCAGCGCGGTGTCCCACACCGGCGACTGGCAGCACTCGAGGCGGCGGATGTCGGCGTCGGGCTCGACCACGGTGAAGTCGTCGAAGGCAGCCAGGCCCTTGGCGACGATCGGGTGGTCGACCGGGTAGCCCTGGAGGTTCAGGGCGAGGATCGAGTAGACCCACGGCGGCTGGATCCCGCCCCACGAGCCGTCGGCCTCCTGGCGCTGGATGATCCACTGCTCGGCTCGACGCAGGGCGTGCCGCCGCAGGGGCCCGATCGGGTGGCGCTCGTACCGGTGCAGAACCCGGTCGAGACGCTGGAACCGTCCGGCCGTCGTCGTCCACGGCTGGGGTTCGCGCTCGCCGGGCGTCGAGCCGGTGCGGAGCTCGTCGAGGGTCACGCCCATGGGCCGGACCGGGCGGTGCGAGCCGACGATGGTGAGCGGCACGATGGTCTGCCTCGCCCAGCAGGCGAAGTCGTAGATGTTGAGCGGCGCCCAGGTGGGCAGCAGGATGACCTCGGGCGGGAGCGCCGGCAGGTCGTCCCACGACCACAGGCCGAACAGCGCCATCCAGAGCCGGGTGAAGACCCGCGCCCGCTCCAGCCCGCCCTCGTCGCAGATGAACGCGGCGGCGCGGCGCATGTGGTCGGCGTCGGCCGGGTCGCCGGCGAGCTTCAGGGCCCAGTAGGCCTCGACCGAGCACGAGATCTCGCCCGGGCCGCCGGCGAAGGTCGCCCACGTGCCGTCGTCTCGTTGCTTGCTACGGATCCAGTTGGCGGTCGCACGGGTGAGCGGCTCGGTCCCGATGCCGAGGAACTGGCGGAGGAACAGGTCCTCGGCCTCGATGCAGACGTTGGTCTCGAGCTCGCCCTTCCACCAACCGTCGTCGTGTTGGCGGTCGAAGAGCGCCCCGACGCCGCGATCGAGGGCGCCGGCGATCGCTTCGGTGCCGACGACGTCGGGGCGGAGGTCGGCGAGGGCCATCAGTGCTGCCTCTCGACCACGAACTCGGCGAGCGCGGCGAGCTCGGCGCGGGCTCCCCCGGCCACGTCGGGGCGGTCGAGGGCCTCGAGGGCGCTCGCCAGGTGGCAGTGGGCGATCTCGATGGTCGCCTGGCGCGCTCCGGCCCCCTCCACCAGCTCTTTGGCCTCGGCGACCGCGGCCTCGTCGAGCCCACCCTCCCCCGCCGGAGCGAGCAGGGTCTGCAGCCGCTCGGCCGCGTCGCCGCCGGCGGCCATGGCCAGCGCCACCGGCACCGACTTCTTCCGCTCCCGGAGGTCGTTGCCGGCCGGCTTGCCGGTGACGGCCGGGTCGCCCCAGATCCCGAGGACGTCGTCGACGGCCTGGAAGGCCAGGCCCAGCTCGCTCCCGTACCGCTCGAGGGCGGCGACGGTGTCGTTGCCGCCGCCGGCCAGCAGGGCGCCCGCTCCCACGGAGAAGGCGAGGAGCGCCCCGGTCTTGCGGGCCTCCATGTCCTGGCACTCCTCGAGGGTGACCTGGGCGCGGCGGTCGAAGGCCATGTCCATGGCCTGCCCGGTGATCATCTCCTGCGTCGCCCGGCTCAGGCGCCTGGCCACCTCGACCCGCCGGGGATCGCTGTCGGTCAGCAGGACCTCGAACGCGAGCGTCTGGAGGGCGTCACCGGCGATGATGGCGTCGCCGACACCGAAGACCGCCCACACCGTCGGACGGTGCCGCCGCTCGCGGTCGTCGTCGACGATGTCGTCGTGCAGCAACGAGAAGTTGTGGATCAGCTCGACCGCCACCGCAGCCGGGACCGCCTCGGCTCCGGCGCCGCCGGCCGCCTCGGCCCCCAGGACCGCCAGCGCCGGACGGATGCCCTTGCCTCCGTGGGCCGTCGGCCGCCCGTCGGCGTCGACCCAGCCGAAGTGGTAGTCGGATGCGAGCCGCAGGTCGGGGTACAGCGTCGCCACCGCGTCGCGCAGTGACGGCTCGACCAGGTCGCGGGCCCGGCCGAGGACGTCCGGGGTGGGAACGCTCATGCGATCGCCCTCGTGTCGGCGGCGCGGTCGCGGGTGGGCGACGGCGCTGCGAGATGCGAGACGGCGGCATCGGCGGCCGCCTCTCCGCTGCGGACCGCGCCCTCCATGGTCGCTGGCCACCCGGTGTCGGTCCAGTCCCCGGCGAGGAACACGCCGGGCTCCGAGGTGACCGGTCCAGGTCGGTGCACGGCGCGGCCCGGTCCGCCCCGGAACGTCGCCCGATGCTCCCGGGTGACGACCGAGTCGACGACCTGCGCCGACGCCGCGGCGGGGAACAGCCGGGCCAGCTCGGCTGCGAACCGCTCGGTGAGGTCGCCGACCGAGCGGCCGATCCAGCGCTCGGCGGCCGACAGCGAGATCGCCAGGCACTGCTGGCCGGGCGGGACCCCCGACGAGTCGCTTCGGTCGAAGACGTACTCGACCGGTGTGTGCAGACCGGCCGCGAACGGGAGATCGGTGACGATCCGGTCGTATACGACATGGACGTTCACGATGGGCGACGAGCCGAGACCGTCGGCATCGACGCCAGCGCGCGGCACCAGCCGGGCGGCGACGTCGGGGGTCACGGCCACGACCACGGCGTCGTAGGCCACGCGGCCGTCGCCGACGCAGACGGTGGAGCCGTCGATCGCCTCGACCTTGGCGTCGAGGCGCACGTCGACCCCGGCCGCGTGGAGCGCGGCCGCCGGGACCTCGCCGTGCAACCGGCCGAGCGGGACCGCGGCCCACCCGATGTCGGCGGCATCGTTGCGCTCGAGGAGGCCGGTCTTGAACACCTTGGCCGCCAGGGCCAGCGAGGCCTCCGAGGCGGGCAGGTTGACCGTCGGTCGACAGATCAGGTCCCACAACGCCTCGGTGGCGTCGGATCCGACCCCCTCGCCGTGGAGCCAATCGCCGAACGTGCGGTCGTCGAGCGCCGGATCGCCGAGCTCGAGCCGCCGCAGCGCCAGCGCCACCCGACCGACCCTCGCCCGCTCGTGGGCGGGCAAGTGGCCGTACCGAGCCAGCGAGAGCCCGAGCTGGAGCGGGGCCGGGAGGCGACCTCGGCGCAGGTGATGGACCTTCCCGCCCGGCGCCACGACCGGGACGTCGAGTCGATCCTGGAGGTGCACCAGGTGGCGGGCGTCGATCCGGTCGAGCAGGGCGAGGTAGCGGGTGCAGCACCGCATGAAGACGTGCTGGCCGTTGTCGAAGGACAGCCCGCCGCGCTCGAACGACCAGGTGCGGCCCCCGAGCGTCCGGCGGCGCTCGAACACGGTGACCTCCATACCCCGGTCGGCGGCGGCGAGGGCGGCCGAGATGCCGGCCAGACCTCCCCCGACGACGGCGAGGCGGGGCCGGCTCATGCCGCGGCTCCGATCAGGCTCCGGACCGCGACCCACGCCTTCTCGCGGCCTGACAGTGACACCCGCCCGGCGAGCACGGCCGCCGGATCGTCGCAGATGCGCCCGAGCAGACGGTGGTAGATCCCGGCCATGGCCGCGACACAGGCGCGGCTACGGCCGTCGAGCGTCTCGAGCAGCTCGAGGCCCCGCTGATACCAGGACTCGGCTCGGCCGACCTCGTGGCGGATCAGCGAATCGACGGCTCCCGGTGGTCCCACCAGGTCGGGCGTGCAGCCGAAGCGTTCGAGCGACGACGCCGGCAGGTACACCCGACCGAGCTGCCGGTCCTCGACCACGTCGCGGAGGATGTTGGTCAGCTGGAGGGCGACACCCAGGTCGTCGGCCAGCTTCGGGGCGCGGACGGGGTCGGTGGTGCCGAAGACGCCGAGCGACAGCCGCCCCACCGACCCGGCCACCAGCCGGCAGTAGCGCTCGGTGTCGGCCGGCGTCTCGAAGGACGCTCCGGCCACGTCGAGCTCACATCCCTCGATGATCTCGGCGAACGCCGCGACCGGGATCGGATAGCGCGCCGCCGCCGCGCCGACTCCGACCAGCACGGGGTCGGCCGGGTCGGCCACGCGACCCTCCGCCAGCTCGCCGACCTGGTCACGCAGCCGGGCCAGCTCGGCCCACTTGCGGTCGGGAGGCAGGTCGCCGTCGCCGACGTCGTCGATCCTGCGGGCCATGGCGTAGATCGCCGACATGGCCCGGCGCTTGTCGCCGGGGAGCAGGCGGATGCCGTAGGCGAAGTTCTTGGCCTCACGTCGGGTGATCTGCTCGCAGCGCTCGTAGGCGTCGGCGACCCTCATGGCGTCACCGACCGGCGGGACGCCGACCAGACGCCGAGGCTGCGGCTCAGGATCCGGTGCCGGCGCGGCCGGCAGCGGACACCCAGGACGTCGAAGCGGGCTCGCTCGACCGCGTCGAGGGCGGCTCGGCCGCCGGCGACGAACCCGGTCACCGCCACCGACGCCCGGCCGTGGAGCCGGGCGACCAGCTCGTCGCCGGCAGCGAGCAGGCCCCGGGCCCGCTCGACCTCGAGCGCCACGACCCGGCGCACCGGCGTCGAGGCCCGATCGGCACCCAGCTCGTCCTCCCCGCAGCCGAGGCGGGTCAGGTCTTCGAGCGGCATGTAGATCCGCCCGCGGTGGTAGTCCTCGCCGACGTCCTGGATGTGCTCGACGACCTGGAGCCCGCTGCACACCGAGTCCGAGAGGTGCCGTCGATCGGGCGTGTCGGCCCCGAACACCTGGAGCACCAGCCGGCCGACCGGGTTGGCTGACAGGGCGCAGTAGTCGAGCAGCCGACCGAACGTCTCGTACCTGGTGACCCGCTGATCGACGCGGTTGGCCTCGATGAGGTCGAGGAACGGCTGCCGGTCGAGCTCGGCGTCACGCACGGCGGCCGCGAGCCGTTGCAGCAGCGGGTGCTCGGGCTGGCGACCGCCGTCGAACACGGCATCGAGCTCGCGTTCCAGCCAGTCGAGGGCCGCCAGCCGGTCGCCCTCGTACTCGTCACCGAGGTCGTCGGTCAGGCGCGCGAACCCGTAGATCGCGAGAAGCTGGTCCCGCTGGTAACGGGGCAGCAGGCGGCTGGCGACCGGAAAGTTCTCGTCGACCGCCTGTTCGAGGACGGCGGCGGGCTCGACGTCGCGGGCATCGATCACGACTGGCGTCCCACCTCCCCGAACAACGCGATGACCACTTGGTCATGACGTTGTATGCGACCGGCCGCGCCCGTGTCAACCGTGCGATCGAACCAGGCGGGAGGGCCCCCTTCAGCGGTCGGGGCCGGCTCCGTCCATGACCGTGGACGAGAAGATGTGGACCACGGCGTCCAGCACCATCGCGCCGCCCACCTGGTCGGCGTCGATGCCGCCGCGAACGGCGGTGCCCAGGCGCTCGGCCAGATCGCCGAACACCTCCTGGGCCGCCCACTCCCGCCCGGACTGGGGCTGGAGCGAGCGCTTGGCCAGCTCGAGGAGCAACGGCAGGCCGGGCCGGAGCAGATCGGCCAGCACGCGGGCCCGGTCGGCGTCGGACACCTGGTCCGAGGACACCGCCCGCTCGAAGTCGGCCGCCGCCCGGTCGACCACGGTCTGGGCCGCGGCGAGGAACAGCTCGCCCTTGTTGTCGAAGTGCCGGTAGAAGCTGCCCTTGGCGATGCCGGCCCGGTCACACAGGTCGGCCACGGACACCTCGGCGTAGCCGGCCTCCCCGAAGGCCTCGATGGCGACGTCGACCAGCTTCGACCCGACGTCGCCGCCCGCGACCGGGTCGAGCAGGAGGGCGTCGACCGCGTCGTGCCACATCTCGGGTCGGAAGGCGTGGTCGTCGTGGTCGGCCAGCAGCTGGGGCAGCACGTCCCGGATCTGGGCGAGCGGCATCCGGCGCCGCTCCCGCAGCAGCCGCAGCAGCGTGAGGGCGTCGACATGACGGCCGTCGTACTCGAAGCGGTTGGGCGCGATCCGCTCGGGCTCGGGGAGCAGGCCCTGGCGGCGGTAGTGGTGGATCGACGCCGCGGGCACCTTGGTGCGGGCCGTGAGCTCGGCGAGCGACAGGCGCGGACCACGGGCCGGGCCCCAAACGGGCCCGGACTCCGGTGAAGCGACCGCTTCGGCCGGAGGGTCTGCTGCTGCAGAGGGGTCCGGAATCGTGCTATGCCCCATGGCAATGGATCCAGTACTCGTGGTCACCGACTCGAGCGGCACCGCCGTTCAGGCAGCCGGAGACCCGCACTCGGCGCCTCACCTCCGTGTCGTGCCGATCTCCATCAGATTCTCTAGCACGGAGACCACCGACCTCGCCGTACGACCCGAGGAGGTGTTCGCCGCCCTCGCCGCCGAGGAGCCCGTGAAGTCGACCGCTCCGAGCGCGCTCGACTATCTGCGAGCGGTGGAGACCGAGCCGTCCCGGCCGGCGGTGATCCTCACCCCCGCCGCCGAGTTCACCGCCATGTACCGCAACGCCTGCGCCGCCTCCGACCTCACCGACGTCGAGGTGCGGGTCGTCGACACCCGCACCGCGGCCGCGGCGCAGGCGCTGGTCGTCGACGCCGCGGTCGAGGCGGCTCGCAGCGGCGCAGGCATCGACCAGGTCGTCCAGGCGGCCGAGGACGCCGCCGAGCGGGCCGAGCTGGTGGCGACGCTGCCGACCATGGAGCCACTGCAGCGGACCGGCAAGGTGCCGGCCAACGCGCTCGAGGAAGCCAGCGCCCACGGCCCGGCGCACCTGTTCCGGTTCCGCGACGGGATCGTGGCGGTGGTCGACGACCACGACGACGACCCGTTCGACGGGGTGCTGGCGGTATGGGCCCGCAACGGCGGCCCGGCCGCCACCCGGTCGGTGGTGTTCCACGCCGACCGGGCCGAGTCCGCCCAGCGGCTACGCGAGCGGCTCGGCCGCAACGCGAGCGTGATCGACTTCAGCCCCGCCATCGCCCTCCACACCGGTCCCGGCACGGTGGGCCTGGCCTGGCTACGGGAACCGGCCGTCTAGACCTCGGCGGCCACGGATCTCCCGCCGGTACCGGCGGCGGAGCCCGAACCGGTGCAACGGCGGCGCGACCGCACCGATGGCGGCCGCGACGCCCAGCCAGCGGGGCACGAACTGCTCGGCCCGATCCCGCTCGACCGCCGTGATCACGGCTTCGACCACCCGCTCGACCGGAACCTGGCGCGGCCGGCCGCCCTGGCTGGGTCGACCTCTCGCCTCGAAGTACTTGGTGCCCGCCACCGGGCCGGGGTCGATCAACGCCACGTGCACGCCGGTGCCCGTCAACTCGACGGCCAGCGCCTCGCTGAAGCCGACCAGCGCGAACTTGCTGGCCGAGTAGGCGGCCTCGTACGGGGCGGCGAGCCGGCCGGCCACCGACGCCACGTTGACGACGTGGCCCGACCCGCGAGCGACCATGCCGTCGAGCACCGCCTTGGTCGCGTGGACCGCTCCGAGGTAGTTCACCTCGACCAGTCGCCGGAAGTCCTCGACCGAGGTCGCGGTGACCGGCGCCCAGTGGCCGATCCCGGCGTTGTTGACCAGGATGTCCACCGATCCGAGCGCGGCCTCGACCTCCCCGACCATGCGGGCGACCCCCGCGGCGTCGGCCACGTCGACCGCGACCGCGTGGCTGGGGCCGGTCAGCTCGGCGGCCACGCGCTCCAGGTCCCCGAGCGACCTGGCCGCCAGCGCCACTCTGGCACCGCGGCGATCGGCCGCCTCGGCCACCGCCCGCCCCACGCCCCTCGACGCTCCGGTGACGAGGACCGTTCTGCCGGCCCAGCCGCGGTTCGGATCCGACATCGCACCCCCGATGCGGCAGGTTAGCCACCGGCGAGAGCCGGCCCCGGTACCGGGGCTGGATGCACCCGACCCGGCAACGGCAGTACAGTCGCGGCGTCGGTCGACATGCGACCGACGCCTTGAGGAGGGGACCATGAGTCATTCACCGAGCCGCTTCGTGCGGCTGCTGGCCACCCTCGCCGCCCTCGCCCTGCTAGCCACGGCGTGCGGCAGCGACGACGGCGGCGGCGAGATCTCGGGCAACGATCTCGGCGGACGAACGGTGACGGTGGGTGTCGAGAACGCCTACCTGCCGTTCAACTACGTCCCCGTCGGCGAGACCGAGGGCGCGGGCTGGGACTACGACGCCTGGCGGGAGATCTGCCGGATCCTCAACTGCGAGGCCGAGTTCGTGGTGGCGGGCTGGCCGGCGGTGATCGACCAGGTCGCACAGGGTGAGCTCGACACGGCGGCCGACGGCATCTCCATCACCGAGGAGCGGGCCGAGATCGTCGCCTACTCGCAGCCCTACATGACCGTCGACCAGAAGTTCATCGTCGGCATCGACGAC
>JBFJYB010000024.1:0-13838 GCA_041622835.1 Acidimicrobiales bacterium
CGCAAGCGCAACTGGCGGCGCCGGGCCGACGGCCAGCTGTGGGCCGAGGTCGAGCCCAACGACGGCCACCGAGCGATCGTCGAGCTGGAGCGCTGGGGGAAGCTGCATCTGCTGATCACCCAGAACGTCGACGAGCTCCACCAGCTCGCCGGCTCCGATCCGGCCAAGGTCGTCGAGATCCACGGCACGACCCGCAAGGTCGCGTGCCTCGACTGCGGCGAGACCGCACCCATGGAGCGGGCGCTCGAGCGGGTGCGGGCGGGGGAGGATGACCCGCACTGCCGGAGCTGCGGGGGCATCCTCAAGTCGGCGACGATCTCGTTCGGGCAGAACCTGGTCGTCGAGGACCTCGAGCGGGCCGAAGCGGCCGCCGAGGCCTGTGACCTGCTGCTGGCCGTCGGATCGACGCTCCAGGTCTACCCGATCGCCGCCGTCGTGCCGGTGGCGCACCACAACGGGGCCGAGATCGTGATCGTGAACGGCGAGCCGACGCCGTTCGACGACATCGCCGCGGTCGCGATCCACGCGTCGATCAGCGAGGTACTTCCCCGGATCGTCGCTCCCGACGGTCCAGGGCCGGTGGTTGAAAGCTGACCAAGTTGGTAGCCTTTCGGCATGGCTACCTTCCGAGATCTGCTGAACGAGGCGAAGTCGCGCATCCGCGAGGTCGACACCGCCGAGGGTGACGAGCGGTGGCGCGCCGGCGCCGTTCTGCTCGACGTCCGCGAGCCCGACGAGTTCGAGCAGGGTGCGGTGCCCGGTGCGGTCCACATCCCGCGTGGGAACCTCGAGTCGCAGGTCGAGAACCGGATCACCGACCGCGACGCGCCGATCCTCGTGATGTGTGCCGGCGGGGTCAGGTCGGCGTTCGCGGCCGACACCCTCCAGCAGCTCGGCTACACCGACGTCGTCTCGATCGACGGCGGCTTCAACCGCTGGAAGGACGAGGGGCGAGACTGGACGACGCCGCGCACGCTCGATCCCGGCCAACGCAACCGCTACTCCCGCCATCTGCTGCTCCCCGAGGTCGGTGAGGAAGGCCAGCTGAAGCTGCTCGACGCCAGGGTGCTGTGCCTCGGCGCCGGGGGCCTCGGCTCCCCGGCGGCGCTGTACCTCGCGGCGGCGGGCATCGGCACGATCGGCATCGTCGACATGGACGTGGTCGACGAGTCGAACCTCCAGCGTCAGATCCTGCACAACGTCGACCGGGTGGGCGAGCGCAAGGTCGACTCGGCCAAGAAGACCCTCGGCGCGCTCAACCGCGACGTCAACGTCGTCACCTACGACGTCCGTCTCGGTGCCGACAACATGATCGACATCATCCGCGACTTCGACGTCGTGGTCGACGGCGCCGACAACTTCCCCGTCCGGTACATGCTCAACGACGCGTCGGTGAAGCTCGGCATCCCGGTCGTCCACGGCTCGATCTTCCGCTTCGAGGGTCAGGTGACCGTCTTCGATCCCAAGAACGGGCCCACCTATCGCGACATGATCCCCGAGCCGCCGCCCGCCGAGCTGGCCCCGAGCTGCGCCGAGGCCGGCGTGCTCGGCGTGCTGCCCGGCATCGTCGGATCGATCCAGGCCCTCGAGGCCATCAAGATCGTGCTCGGTCTGGGAGACACGCTCGTCGGCCGGCTGCTCGCCTTCGACGCGACCGAGATGGCGTTCCGCGAGTTCAAGCTGCAGCGCGATCCGGCCAACCAGATCACCTGGGAGAACCGCGACCAGATCCAGGTCGTCGAGCTCGACGGGCTCTGCGCTCCCGAGCCCCTCGCGGCGCCGGCCGGCTGACCCCGGCGCCGGCAACCGCTTCCGCTTCCCTGGTCCGGTCGAAGCCTAGGCTTCGGCGGTGGCCTCTCTCGTCGAGACGACGCTGCCGCGTCTGCGTCGACTGCGGGAGCGGCTGACCCCGACCGGCCGGGCCCGCCTCGTCGTCGCCGTCGTGGTGGTCGGCGGCCTGGCCGTGGCGTCGGTGCTCGCGGTCCGGTCGTTGCCCGCCGACGCCCGCGAGCTGAACCTCGTACCGGTCCTGATCCTCGCCGCGGTGACGGTCCCGCTCGGGGTGGTGCTGAACCTGGCCGAGTTCGACCTGGCGTCGCGGATCGTCGGTGCGAGCATCACCCGGCGGGAGGAGCTGCGGATCTCGGTGCAGGCGATGGCCGCCAACCTCCTCCCGCTCCCAGGCGCCGCGCTGGTGCGGTTGAACGCGCTGCGGGTCGCCGGCATCCCCCTCGACCGGGCGACCCGGTCGCTGGTCGCCATCGGCCTCGGCTGGTTGGCCACGGCCCTCGTCGTCGCCGGCGCAGTGGTCACGCCCCGCCAGGTCGCCGTGGGCCTGGTGTTCGTGGCGGCTGGAGCTGCGGGCTTCGCCGGGGTGCTGATGCTGCTGCGCAACGTCGACCGCCGGTGGGTCCTGGCCCGGCTCGTGGTCATCGAGGCGGGGGCGGTCGCCCTCTCGGCGCTGCGGTTCTGGCTCGCCTTCGTCGCCCTGGGGTTCGACATCGGCGTCGGCCAGGCCGCGGCGCTGTCGGCGTCGGGCGCCATCGCCGCTGCGGTCGGCTTCCTTCCCGGCGGGCTGGGGCTCAAGGAGGCGATCGCCACTGCGCTGGCGCCGGCGGTCGGGCTGGGGGCCGCCGAGACCCTGCTGGCTGCGGCGCTCGACCGGGCCGTCGGCCTGGTTGCGCTGGTCCCGGTGGCCGCCGTCGCGCTGTTCGTCGGCCATCGGAGCCAGGCGGCGCCGCTCGGCGCGGGACTATCGCTCGAGGGCACGGAGCCGGTCGAGCAGTAGCGACGGCTGGCCCCCGTCGCCGCCCCCGGACCGGTCCAGCGTCGGCTCGACCAGCCGGTCGACGACCGAGACCGGGATGTCGCGCTCGACCAGCTCGGCAAGGGGCCGTCGACCGGTCATCGGATCACGGACCAGCTGCTCGTAGCGGACCAGCGCCAGCCGCGGCCGCCAGGCTTCGAGCACGTCGAGAGCCCGTTCGGTGTAGGCGTCGTAGAGCGCCAGCGCCCGGGACCGCCCGCCGACGTTGCCCCGCGCCACCATGGACCGGGCCACCGCCTCGGGCTGGCGGTGGACCCAGGCGACACGGACGTCGCTCGTGACCTCCGCCAGCACCGGACGCCATGCTCGCAGGGTCAGCAGCTGGCGCGGGTCCTTCCACCCCCAGGGCTCACCCTGCGCCTGCCTCCTGCGCACCAGCGCTCGCATGGCCGGGGCCAGCACCCGGGTCTGTCCCACGTCGGGTACCGGGAGCCGCCACGACTTGACCCGATAGCGGGATCGAGCGAGCAGAGCGTCGTTGACCACGCGGAACCGGGCGTCCTCGTAGAACCCGAGGAGGTTCTCGTCGCTCGGGCGGGGCAGGAACGTGCGCTCGGTGCCCATGGCGATGCCCGATTCGTGGAGGAGCCCGGCCACGACCGACGTACCGCTGCGGTGCATGCCCAGAACCAGGCAGATCACAGGATCGCCGCCAGGTCCGACTCGAGCCGGGTCACGATCGACCCCGGAGTGACGCGGTCGCGGGCGACGGCCGCGGCCGCGGCCCGGCGGTGGTCGGTGCCGGCCCGATCGTCGGCGTGAGCCGCCAGCGCCTCGGCCAGCGCAGCAGGGTCGCCGGCGGGGACGAAGGTGGCGGCCCCCTCCAGCAGGCGGCGCTGCGGCGGCGTGTCCGAGGTGAGTACCAGGCACCCGGCCGCTGCACCCTGGAAGGTCTTGTTGGGGACGACACGCGCCGCCTTGTCCGAGGTCCCGAAGACGCCGAGACACACGTGGTGGTCCGCCACCATGGCCGGGAGACGGGCCGGCTCCACCCAGTCGATCCACTCGACCCACGGGCTGCCTGCCGCGTTGTTCCGGGTCTCGTCGTGATCCTGGCCGGATCCGATCATCGTGAAGCGCACGTCCTCCCGGTCGGCGAGCAGGGCGATGGCACGGCCGATGTGGGTCGCTCCCTGGAGTGGCGTGTACAGCCCGAAGAACACGACCCGAAGTGGACCGGTCTCGGGCGCAGTCGACGGGACGAACCACGAGCTCGGCGCGCCGACCGGTACCACCACTCCCGGGGTGTCGGTCGGCGGGGCGGCCTCGGCTTGCTCGTCGGTGTCGTAGACGACCACGTCGGCGGCGGCGAGCGCTCGCCGGTCGGCTCGGTCGAGGAGCCGGTCGACCCACCCCCGGCCGGCCAAGCCACGGTCGCGAACGGTGCTGGCCAGCCCCACCAGGTGATCGAGCACGATCGGAGCATCGAAGATCCGGCGGGCCAACCTGACGTCGAGGTGCCCGAGGTAGCCGACCACCACCAGGTCGGGGCGCGCGCGCCTCGCCTCCCACCACAGCCGCAGCCAGGCGACCGCGAGCCGGGCTGTGGCCACCGGGGCTCGCCAGGGCTGGCGGACGAGCCGGACCCGATCGGCGGTCGACAGCCCGATCGGGACGTTGATCTCGACCACCTCGGCGCCCCTCGCCTCGAACCCGTCCATCAGCACCTGGACACGGGGGTGGACGGCGGCGTCGTAGGTGCCGAAGAACACGACACACCGACGTTGGCCCATGGCCCGTTGACCCTACCGGCCGCCCGGAGCGGGCCTCGCTCCCTGGGCTGGCCGGTAGTGTGCTCCCCGATGAAGGGCCTCATCCTCTCCGGTGGCGCCGGCACGCGTCTGCGCCCGATCACCCACACGTCGGCCAAGCAGCTCGTCCCGATCGCCAACAAGCCGATCCTCTTCTACGGGATCGAGGCCATGGCCGCGGCCGGCATCACCGAGATCGGGATCATCGTGGGCGACACCCGCCAAGAGATCATGGCTGCGGTCGGCGACGGCGCCGACTTCGGCGTCAAGGTCACCTACATCCCCCAGGAGGCGCCGCTCGGGTTGGCCCACTGCGTGCTCATCGCCCGCGACTTCCTCGGCGACGATCACTTCGTCATGTACCTGGGCGACAACATGCTCGAGCAGGGACTCGAGGAGTTCGTCGAGAGCTTCGAGGCCGACCGCGAGGAGTCGGCACGACCCGCGCTCGGCGACGACGACCGCGCCGCCCCCGCGGCCCAGATACTGCTGGCCCACGTCGACGACCCGACCTCGTTCGGAGTCGCCGAGGTGTCGCCGTCGGGTGAGGTCGTGGCCCTGGTCGAGAAGCCCGACGACCCGCCGTCGGACCTGGCGCTGGTCGGCGTCTACCTCTTCGACGAGCGGATCCACGAGGCGGTGCGGGCCATCGAGCCGTCCGACCGGGACGAGCTCGAGATCACCGACGCCATCCAGTGGCTGATCGACCACGGCCATCGGGTGCGTCACGAGATCCTCGTCGGCTGGTGGCTCGACACCGGGAAGAAGGACCCGTTGCTCGAGTGCAACCGGCTCGTGCTGGAGAAGATCGAGACGCGGGTCGATGGCAGCGTCGACGCCGAGTCACGCCTCGAGGGTCGGGTGATCGTCGAGGCCGGCGCCCGGATCGAGCGGTCGACCGTACGCGGCCCGGCCATCGTGGGCCGCGACACCATCGTCCGCAACAGCCACATCGGCCCGTTCTCCTCGGTGGCGAGCGGCTGCGAGATCGACCATTCCGAGCTCGACCACTCGGTCGTGCTGCAGAACAGCCGGATCATCGGCATCCCGCGCATCGTGGACTCGTTGATCGGTCGCGACGTAGAGGTTCGGCACTCCGACGCCCGGCCGCGCGCGACCCGGCTGATGCTCGGCGACCATTCGAGAGTAGACCTGGAGTAGCGATGGCGACCGTGAGCCCGATCACCGAGATCGAGGGGGTGATCCTCGTCGATCCCGTCGTCCACGGCGACGACCGCGGGATCTTCGTCGAGACGTTCCGCCGGGAGTGGATACCCGGGGCCCGAGAGATGATCCAGGCCAACCGGGGCGACCGGCAGGCCGGTGCCATCGTGGGGCTCCACTACCACCTCCACCAGGCCGACTACTGGTACGTGCCGTTCGGGACGGCCCGCGTGGTGCTCCACGACCTGCGGGCCGGCAGCCCGACCGACGGGTCCACCTTCACCACCGACCTGGGCCAGCAGGCCGACGGCTCGTTCCGTCACACCGGCATCTTCATCCCGCCCGGCGTCGCCCACGGGTTCGCGTCCCTGACCGACATGACCATCACCTACCTCGTCGACGGCTACTACAACCCCGCCGACGAGCTCGGCGTGGCGTGGGACGATCCCGACATCGGCGCAGACTGGGGGGTGACGGATCCGGTGCTGTCCCAGCGAGACCAGGCCAACCCGCGTCGGGCCGACATCGAGCCGATGTGGCGACCCCACCGCCAGCTCCGCACCTGAACCGCGTTCGATGCGGCTGCTCGTCACCGGATCGCAGGGTCAGCTCGGGACCGACGTCGTGGCCGCCTTCGACGGTCACGACGTGATGGCGGTCGGCCACGCCGAGCTCGACCTGACCCAGCGGGACTCGGTCGTCGGCGTGGTGACCAGCACCCGCCCCGACTGCGTCGTCAACTGCGCGGCTTGGACGGCGGTCGACGATTGCGAGTCCGATCCCGACCGCGCCTTCGCCGTGAACGCCCTCGGCGTCCGGCACCTGGTCGACGGGGCCGAGGCGGTGGGGGCGCGCATCTGTCACGTCTCGACCGACTACGTGTTCGGCGGCGACAAGGCCGAGCCGTACCACGAGTGGGACGACCCCGACCCGCGGTCGGTGTACGGCGCCTCGAAGCTGGCCGGCGAGCGCGCCCTGCGCCCGACCGACACGATCGTGCGCACGTCCTGGTTGTGCGGTGCCGCCGGTCCCAACATGGTCAAGACGATTCTCCGCCTGGCCGAGGGCGACGGCGAGCTCCGGTTCGTGGACGACCAACGCGGCCACCCGAGCTTCACGCCCGACGTGGCCGCAGTGATCCGACGGCTGGTCGTCGACCGCCGGTCCGGGATCTTCCACGTGACGAACCAGGGCGCGGTCAGCTGGTACGAGCTCGCCAGGGAGGTGCTGCGCGCCGCCGGTGCCGACCCCGATCGGGTGCACCCGATCGCCACCGCCGACCTGCAACCGCCCCGCCCCGCCCCCCGCCCGGCCAACTCGGTCCTCGACAACCGGGCACTCCGCCTGGCCGGGCTGCCGCTGGCGCCGCACCACTCCGAGCCGTTGGCGAAGCTGGTGGCCGAGCTCCGCCAGGATCTGTGACTGCTGAGGTCTCACAGATGGGCCTGAGCGGACAGTCAGAAGTCCGGGGGTGGTCCTCCGGTGGGGCCCGTCGGCGCTGCTACCGTCGCACCGTGGTCAGCCGCGACGAGGTGTGCGACGACGTGGGCGGGGACGCGATCAGTTGAGCCGCACGATGGCGGCCTGGGCCAGCCAGAAGCTGGCCCGGCGCAGTGGCCGGCGCGACTTCCTGGGCCGTACGGCGATGGTCGCGACCGCGCTGGCGGCCACGCCGAAGCGGTACGTGCTCGAGCCGGGCACGGCCTACGCCGCGGTGTGCCGATGCTCGGGGTCGACCTGCAACTGCGGCTCGGCGTGCTGCGACGGCTACACGGAGTTCTGCTGCACGCTCAACGGCAGCAACACCTGCCCGGCGGGCTCGGTGGCGGCCGGTTGGTGGAAGGTCGACGCGTCGCAGTACTGCGTCGACGGCCGGGGCCGGGCCGGGCCCCGGTACTACGTCGACTGCAACGCCCGGTCGGCAGCACCGTGCGGCTCGCGGGGAGTCACGTGGAGGGGTGCCGGCTGCTCGTGCGGGTGCGCGCTCGGCCGCTGCACCAACCGCAAGACGTGCTGCACTGCGTTCCGGTACGGCCAGTGCAACCAGCAGGTCAGCTGTCTCGGGCCGATCGTGTGTCGGGTCGTCACCTGCACCCCGCCGTGGAGGTGGGAGCCGACGTGTCGCACCACGGTTGCGACCGACAACGCCACCCGCTTCCACCACCGGCCGTGCCTGACGTCGCAGGCTCCGCCGGTCGTCGGCTCGCTGCCGGTCGCGGTCGGCGGCCGCTCTTGGCGCATCGGCGGCTCCTACCGGGATCACGCCGTCGCCGACGTGTTCGCGTTCGGCCGGCCCGGCGACATCCCGGTCATGGGCGACTGGAACGGCGACGGGGTCAAGACGCCCGGCGTCGTACGGGGCCGCACGTGGTACCTCCGCGACACCCTCAGGGGCGGGCCGGCCACGCGGGTGTTCTCGTTCGGCCGACCCGGCGACATTCCCGTCGTCGGCGACTGGAGCGGCAACGGACGCGACGGCGTGGGCGTCGTGCGGGGCAACGTCTGGCACCTGCGCGACTCGACCGGCGGCGGCCGCGCTGATCGGGTCTTCGCCTACGGCAAGCCCGGCGACGTCCCCGTCGTCGGCGACTGGACCGGCAACGGACGCGACGGCGTGGGCGTGGTGCGGGGCAAGGTTTGGTACCTGCGCGACTCGACCGGCGGCGGCCGCGCTGATCGGGTCTTCGCGTACGGCCGCACCGGCGACGTCCCCGTCGTCGGCGACTGGAACCGCGACGGCCGGGACACGCCGGGGGTCGTGCGGGCCAACACGTGGCACCTGCGCAACTCGAGCTCGAGCGGGCCGGCGTCGCTCAGCTTCGAGCTCGGCCGGCCCGGCGACACGTTCCTGACGACCAACCCCTGACCGGTCAGCGCCACCTCCACGCCCAGACGGTCTGGGTCAGCTGGACCGCCTCGTCGGGGCGGCTCCGGATCTGCTCCTCCCAGATCGTCATGGTCCCGTCGATGCGTCCGAGCGGGTCGTAGTCGGACGCATCGAGGCTCGGGGGCAGCGCCGCGTCCGCCGTCAGTACGAACACCTCGTGGTCGGGGAAGGCGTCGACGTAGGCCTGCACGTCGGCCGGCGCGGGCTCGGTCGAGGGGAGGGTGGCGCTGAGCTGGTCGTGGACGAACCACAGCGGCCCGCCGAAGTTGCGGCGCGGCTCGTTCTCGTCGTCGGTGGGTCCGGTCCAGAGGAACACCGCCTGGCGCTCGCCGGCCAGGTTGTCGATCTGC
Source organism: Acidimicrobiales bacterium (assembly GCA_041622835.1). Lineage (GTDB taxonomy): Bacteria > Actinomycetota > Acidimicrobiia > Acidimicrobiales > JBFJYB01 > JBFJYB01. The sequence continues at coordinate 8,980 of JBFJYB010000024.1, forward strand.
TGGAGGAACCCCCACGAGCCGGCCCATTCGCGGTGGCGGGCCACGGGCACGCTCTGCGCGAGGAAGGCGCCGGTCATCCCGGCGGTGAGCACGAGACCCAACGCCAGGCCGGCCCGGCGGTGACGGCCCTGGCGGGTGATCAGCCAGGCCAGGGCCAGCGCGATCAGCACGACGATCAGCGGGACCGCGGTCGGGATGAACCGCCGTCCCCACCACATGAGGCGGGGCGCGACACGCGCCCGCCACAACAGCAACGGCAGCAGCCCGGCGCCCGGGAGCAGCACCAGCCACGGCAGCGTCCGACGCACGGTGAAGGCGGCGACGACCACACCCAGCCACATCAGCACGAGACCGGGCCGGGTGAAGAAGAAGCCGAGCCGCTCGAGGGTGATCTCGTCGTAGCTGCGCCCGAGCACGCCGTTGGGGAGCGTCCGTGTGCGCTGACCCAGCAGCTGTTCCCGGAGCGCGAAGAACAGCAACATGGCGCCGGAACCCACGGTCAGGGCCCATCCGGCGATCCGGCGGCGACTGGCGGCCGACGCCAGCACCGGCCAGGTCGAGACCGTGCGGTGCCACACCGCCGGTCCGAGCCGTCGGGTCACCGCGCCGGCGACGGCGATGCCGGCGAACACCACCCCGACGACCTCCGGCTCCGGCACGTGGTTGCCGAGCGAGTACGCCCGGTTGAGGCTCCAGGCTTGGTACGCGGCGTGGCCGGCCGGCAACGCCATGCCGGCCCCCCAGCCCACGAGCAGCCGGGAGTCGGCGCGACCGGCGGCGCCGAGGGCCAGCAGGATCACGGCCCCGCCGATCAGCAGCAGGCCGCCGGGGTGGTTGAGGAACAGCAGGGTGGTCATCGCCCCGCCGGCCACCGCCGCCGGCCACCACGCCGTTCGAACCGCGGTCACGAGCAGCAGCAGCGCACCGGCCAGCAGCATCTGGCTCGGGATCTCGGTGCTCGGGTACTTGGCATAGAAGACCTGGAGCATGTTGGTCGACAGCAGGGTCCCGGTGATCACCGCCGCGGTCAGTCCGAAGGTGCGCCGGACCGCGAGCGAGAAGGCCAGCACTGCGAGGACGGCGACCAGCGGGTTGACCTGGAAGACGGCACCGGCCCCGCCGAGCAGGCGCGCCGCGGCCAGCAGGGCCGGGTAGTTGTAGTAGAACTGCGGCAGCGAGCTGGCGCGGTCCCGGTGATCGATCCTCAGGCCGGGGAACCTCGACTCCGGCGTCCGGGAACCCTCGACCGACACCAGGACCGGGTCCGGGATGTCGGTCGATCCCTCGCGCGCGATGGCGAAGCCGTGCGCGACGTAGACGCCGGGATCCTTGTCGCCGGCCACATAAGGAGCGCCGGGCAGGAAGAGCGCGACGGCCAGCGCCGCGACGACCACGAAGACCAGGTCGCTGGCGTGGCGGCTCGGCCGGGGCGGGCGCCAGCGCCACACGACGGCCGCGCCTGCGGCGACCGTCGCCAGCAGGCCCGTCACCAGCGTCCACCGGTCGAGCCGACCCAGATGGGCGAGCCCCAGCGCCAGCCAGCCGGTGGCGGCCACCGCCACCACCGCCGCAATCACGAAAGCCTCTAGCCAGGTGAGTCGGGGGGGTTCGGCTCGGATGGCGGCGATGGCGCGCCGCGACCGGGTGAGGGTCATTCGAGGGCGGGGTCCACGAGGTTGGTCGGTCTCGCCAGACGCACGACGAGGTCGGCGAGCAGGCCGATGGCGAAGATCTGGAACGCGGTGAACAGCAGGAGCAGGGTGTTGGTCGCCGGCCGCAGGTCCTTGTCGACCATGTCGAAGACCAGCTTGCCGACGCCGGACGCCATGAGGATGGTGCCGAGGGGGATGAAGACCTTCAGTGGGTTGTAGGACAGGATCATCCGGATCACCTGGGTGAAGTAGCGGCGGGTGTCCGACAACCAGTGGAACTTCGAGCTGCCGGCCCGCTTCGCGTAGTCGATGGGGACGTACCGCACCGAGTACCCGCTGGCCAGGAAGGTCATGGTGATGGTCGTGACGCAGGAGAAGCCCTTGGGAAGCAGGTGGAGGAACTGGTTGGCGACGTCGCGCCGGAAGGCGCGCAGGCCCGAGTTGAGGTCGGGGATCTTGGTGTTGGTGAGGTAGCTGGCCAGCCGCCGGATCGCCCACTTGGCCGGGACCCGGAGCACCTTGAGCGTGCCCTGTTCGGAGGTGCGGGCCCCGACGACCTGGTCCCATCCGTCGAGCGCGGCGACCAGCTCGGGGATGCGCTCGTTCGGGTAGGTCATGTCGGCGTCGGTCCAGACCACCACGTCGCCCCGAGACGCCTGGGTCCCCGACCGGCGGGCGGAGCCCGAACCGCGGTTGTGGGCGAACTGGAGCAGCCGGATGCCCTCGATCTCGTGCAGCTGCTCGCTCGAGCCGTCGTCGGAGCCGTCGTCGACCACGATGATCTCGTAGCTGTAGTCCGAGGCGTCCAGCGCAGCGGTGATGCGGTCGATCTCCTGCCGCAGGTGCCCCTTCTCGTTGTACACGGGAAGCACGACGCTGACGTCGATGTGCCCGTCAGAACCCGGTGTGTCGTCGTCCGCGTCCATTCCGGGCACCTCTCGTCGGGGGACCGAACGAGCCTAGCCCCGGGGGATCGGCCGCTGGTGCCAGGCGTCGAGGCCCGTGGAGCCCGCCGACCCCCGTGGTAGAACACCCGGATGCCGATCCCGAGGGTCCGTGCCGTGGTCCTCAACTACAACGGCGGGGAGCACGTGCTGCGGGCGTTGGAGGGGCTCGAAGCGACCGAGTGGGCCGGGGACCGGTTCGAGATCGTCGTGGTCGACAACGCATCGACCGACGGCTCGCCGGCCGCCATCGAGGCCCGGTTCCCCGGGGTCGAGCTCCGGCGCTCGCCGACCAATGTGGGCTTCCCCGCCAACAACTTGGCCCTGAGCGACCTCGATGCCGTCGACTTCGTCGCGCTCGTGAACAACGATGCCTTCGTCGAGCCAGGCTGGCTCGAGCCGCTGGTGGCGGCGCTCGAGGCCGACGCGGAGCTGGGGGCGGCCTGCCCGCGGATCGTCTTCGCCGCCTCGTTCGCCGTCGTCGAGCTCACCGCTCCGGAGCTGCGTCCCGGTCGGGGCGACGGCCGCGTCCTCGGTGTGCGCCTCCACGGCGCTCGGGCCGACGGGGAGGATCTGCTCGACCGGGTGGCCGGCGCCGGGGTCTTCGGGCTCGAACGCGACGCGCAGGGCGAGCCGTTCCGGTGGACGGCGTCCCGCGGGCCGGTGGCGCTCCCGGTCGACCCGGTGGCCGGGCCGTGGAAGGTCGACCTCGACGTCGCGGCCGCACAGCCCGGTCCGGTCAGCGTGCGGGTCGCCGACCGTCACGAGATGGCCGAGCTGGGGACCGGGGATCGGTGTCGCCTGTCGGTAGTCGTGGACGGTCCGGCCGTCGACGTGGTGAACAACGTCGGCTCGGTGGTGCTGGGCGACGGCTCGGGGGCCGACCGCGGCTTCCAGCAGGTTGACGGGGCCACCTTCGACGAGCCGACCGACGTGTTCGCATGGTGCGGAGCGGCGGTCCTCCTCCGTCCCCGCTACCTGGCTGACGTCGGGCTCTTCGACGAGCGCTTCTTCATGTACTACGAGGACACCGATCTGTCGTGGCGCGGCCACGCCGCCGGCTGGCGCTACCGATACGTTCCCGACTCGCGGGTCCGGCACCTCCATGCCGCGACCGCGGTGGAGGGCTCGCCCCTGTTCCGTCACTTCGTCGAGCGCAACCGCCTGCTCATGCTGGCCAAGAACGGGTCGCGGCGGCTGGCCCTACGGGCACCGCTGCGCTTCCTCCTCGCCACCGCCTCCTACGCCAGGCGCGACGTCGTCGGCCGGCTGGCACGGGGCCGGCGACCGGATGTGACCATCGTGGCGGCCAGGCTGAGGTCCTTCGGGGGCTACCTCCGGCTCCTGCCGGCCATGCTCCGGGACCGACGCCTGATCCGATCGCACGCCGTCGCGACCCCGAACGAGATCGAGGCCGGCCTGGTCGACTCGGCCCGCGTCGGACCGTGAAGGTCGCGGTCTACGACCGGTTCTGGTCGACCGCGGGAGGCGGCGAGAAGTTCGCCGGCGGCATCGCCGAGGTGCTGTCGCGAAACCACGACGTCGACCTCCTGGCTCCCGAGCCGATCGACGTGGTCGCGCTCGGCGAGTACCTCTCGCTCGACCTCCAGCGGGTCGGGGTGCGCGTCGTCGGGAGCGACCTGTTCGGGGTCGAGACCGCCAGCGCCGACTACGACCTCCTGGTCAACGCCTCGTACACCAGCACCGACATCTGCCGAGCCGGGCACGGCCTGTACGTCGTCCACTTTCCCGGTCCGATCGGCGGGTCGGGGCCAGCGGTGCGGGTCCGCCGGGCGGTGGCGGGGCGGCTGACGTCGTCGCAGCGGTCGGTCGAGATGGGGACCGGCTTCTACGCCCCCGAGCGCATGCTGCAGCGCTGGGGCGCCTGGACCGCCGGGTCCGGGGTCGTGCGGCTGTTCCTGCCCGAGCGCGGTTCCACCCGCGTCACCGTCGAGCTGGCCAGGATCATGCCGTCGCCCGAGGTCAGCGAGATGCCGGTCGAGGTGTGCGTTGGCGGCGAGGTCGTGGCGCGCGCCGACGTCGCCCGACCCGACCGCCGCCTGGCCTGGCGGGCCGTACCGGTCAGCTTCGAGGTCGAGGGGGCCGGCCCCGGTACGCCGGTCGAGGTCCGGATCGAGAGCCCGACCGCGGCGGCGCCCGACGCGAGCCGTCGGCAGCTGGGTGTGGCGGTGGTTGGGGTGCGCCTCGGACGAGGGCCGGCGGCCCGGCTGCGGGCCTGGTATCCGTGGCTCGCCGGCGCGCG
>JBFJYB010000025.1:0-13002 GCA_041622835.1 Acidimicrobiales bacterium
CCCCACTGCTCGTCGGGTATGCCGACCGCCGCCGCGGCCGCGACGTCGGGGTGGGCGGCGAGCACGTCCTCGATCTCGCCGGGGGAGATGTTCTCGCCGCCCCGGATGATGATGTCGTCGAGCCGGCCGGTCAGGTAGAGGTAGCCGTCGGCGTCGAGCCAGCCGCCGTCCCGGGTGGGGAACCACCCCCCGTCGTCGACGCGAGACCCGTGACCGAGGTACTCGCCGGAGACCTGTTCGCCCCGCACCCAGATCTCGCCGGTCTCGCCGGGCTCGACCGCGTGACCGTCGGTGTCGCGGATCTCGACCTCGACCGAGGGCAGCGGCCGCCCCGCCGAGCTCAGGCGGCGCCGGATGGCGTCGTCGGAGCTGGCCAAGGCCTCCCGGTGCTCGTCGGGCCCCAGCACGGCGACGGTGGAGCTGGTCTCGGTCAACCCGTAGGCGTTGACGAAGGCGGTGGTCGGCAGCAGGGTGAGCGCCTCCTCGACGACCGGGCGGGGCATGGCGCCTCCGCCGTAGGACAGGTGCCGCAGCGACGGCAGCTCGGTCGGCGACGACCGGAGGTGCTCGACGATGCGGGCGAGCATGGTCGGTACGACCATGGTGTGGGTCACGTTCTCGGCTCGGGCGGTGGCCACCCAGTCGGCGGCGTCGAAGGTCGGGAGCTGGACGATCCTCCGCCCCGAGTAGACCGAGCTGAGGATCGAGGCCATGCCGGCGACGTGATACGGCGGCACGCTCACCAGAGTCGCCTCGTCGTCGCCGGCGCCCATGAACTCGACCGACCCGAGGATGTAGGAGACCAGGTGGCGGTGGCGCAGCACCGCCGCCTTGGGCGCTCCGGTCGTGCCGCTGGTGTAGAGCAGCACCGCGATCTCCTCGGGATCCATCGGCCAGTCGGCGCCGCTGCTCCCGCCCTCGTCGAGATCGGCGAGGAAGTCGCCCCGGGTCCGGGCCGTCACCCCGTCGAGCTCGGCGAGGTGACGGTGGACGTCGTCGGCCACGATCGTGACCGACGGCGCCACCTCGCGGGCGAGCTGCCGGATCTCGTCGGCGGTGAGCCGGTAGTTGAGCGGCACGAACGGCTTGCCGGCCCAGGCCGCGCCGAACAGGGCGACGGGCAGGGCCACGCTGCTGACGTCGATCAGGCTCACCCGCTCGGCGCCGGCCTCCTCGAACCGACGGGCGGCGGCTCCGGCCCGGTCGAAGAGCTGCTGGTAGGTGAGACCGTCGTCGCGGCGGCCGACCGCCACCCGGTCGCCGTAGCCCCCGGCCGCCATCTCCAGCAGCATCATGATGTTCATGCCGAGGGAGGTCGCTCAGTCCGAGGCGGGGAGCGGCTTGGTCTCCTTGAGCTCGAGCGGGGCGCCGTCGGCGGCCAGGCTGCCGTCGCCGGGCTTGGTGCAGAGCAGCTCGAGCGTCTCGTCGTCGTTGCTGTAGCGCTTGCCCAGCTGGGTGCCGGTCGATGCCTCGTCGGGCGTGCCCTTCTCGGCCGGAGCGTCGGTCGGGTCGACCATCGCCGCCCCGCCGCAGGTGACCTCGACCGCCTCCCCGGGCGCCTTGACCACGATGACCTCGGTGGCGCACACCGTGCTCACCAGCCGGTTCCCTGGCCGCAGCTCCATCTTCGTCCCCTCGACTCGACGTCGGCGATCGCGAACGCCCCGATGATCGCTCACCGGCCACCGTCGTCACAACCGCCGACCTTCGCAGCGCCGCCCTCGGCCTCCGGTAGCGTCGGCGGCGTGGAGGGTCTCCTCGCCGATCTCGGCACGGCCGGCGGGCCGGACGGACCGCCGCCGGGGTCTCCGGCCTCGCTGGCCGACCTGGCCGAGTCGGGCTTCGCCGAGCTGTGCGGGCCCGCCGACCGTCCGCCGGTGCCGCTGGCGACGCCGCTGCTCTCCCGCGTGCGGTGGATCATGGATCGCTTCGACGAGCTGGCCGTCTCGCTCGGGGGTTGGCCGTCTGGCCTCGACGGTCCTGCGCTCCTGGTCGAGCGGGCGGCGCTGAACGGCCTGCGCCGGAGCGGCCCGGTGTCGGTGGGCGGTCAGTGCCGGATGGTTCGGGCCACCGACGGGGTGATGGCAGTCAACCTCCTGAGGGATTCCGACCGCGAGCTGGTGCCGGCCTGGCTCGAGGCGACCGCGTCGGCCGACCCGTGGGCCACCGTCGCGTCGGTCGCCGGCCGCACCAGCCGCGCCGAGCTGATCGAACGGGCCGAGCTGGTCGGCCTGCCGGTCGCCGCCCTCGGGCCGAGCGAGGACAGGGATCCGGTCATCCTCGCCGACGAAGGCGGCTCGGAACCGAGGTCGCTCGACGACCTCCGGGTCGTGGACCTGTCCGCCATGTGGGCCGGACCGCTGTGCGGGCGGTTGCTCGCGGCCGCCGGTGCGCAGGTGGTGAAGGTCGAGAGCCGGTCCCGGCCCGACGCGCTCCGCGACGGCGACCCGGCGTTGCACTCCCGCCTGAACGGCGCCAAGGACCACGTCGTCATCGATCTCCGCAGCTGTGAGCTCTGGGACCTGCTGAGCGGCGCCGACGTGGTGATCGACTCGTCCCGGCCGAGGGCGTTCGCCCAGCTCGGTGTCGACGTCGCAGAGGTGGCGGCCAGCGGCACGACGTGGGTGTCGATCACCGGCTACGGGCGGGCGTCGGACCGGGTGGCGTTCGGGGACGACGCCGCCGTGGCCGGTGGCGCCTGGGTCGACGGGGGAGCACCGCTCCCGTGGTTCGTCGGCGACGCGCTGGCCGATCCGCTGGCCGGCATGTACGCGGCCCTCGGCGCCCTGGCCGGGCTCGCGGGCGGAGGCGCGCTGGTCGACGTGTCGATGAGCGCCTGCACCGCCCACGCGCTCGGGGGCGAGCCGCCGCGGCTCGCTACGGTGGTCGGCGATGGATGACGCGACCGAATCGCCCGCACCGGAGCCGGACATCGACCTGACCGAGGGCGATCCGAGCGAGATCGACCCGAGCGAGATCGACCCGAGCGAGATCGACCCGGCTGACATCGACCAGACCGCGGTGCGCCCGAGCGGGGAGCACCACCACCGCAACATCTCGGGCGGGACGGCCCGGGCGGCGGTCTTCGGTGTGAGCGACGGCCTGGTCTCGAACGTGTCGCTCATCCTCGGGGTGGCCGGGGCCGACAGCACCCAGGCCTTCGTGCGGGTCGCCGGCCTGGCCGGCCTCATCGCCGGCGCGGTGTCGATGGCGGCCGGCGAGTACGTGTCGATGAAGGCTCAGAGCGAGCTGCTCGAACGCGAGCTCGACATCGAGCGGCGCGAGCATCGACGCAACCCCAACGTCGAGATCGTCGAGCTGAGCCTCATCTACCAGTCACGAGGCATCGACCCCGACACGGCCATGACCATGGCCCGGGACCTCATGCAGAATCCCGAGCTGGCCCTCGAGGTCCACGCCCGCGAAGAGCTCGGGATCGACCCCAACGAGCTGGGCAACCCCGAGGCGGCCGCCGGGTCGTCGTTCGTCGCCTTCGCCACCGGCGCGGCGCTGCCGCTGCTGCCGTGGTTCTTCGGCGGAGGCACGTCGGCGATCATCGCCTCGATCGTGCTCGGCGCGGTCGGCGCGGTCGTCGTGGGCATCCTGCTCGCTCAGTTCACCGGGCGCAGCACCGCCCGATCGGCGATCCGCCAGCTGCTCATCGCCGCTTTCGCCGCCGCCATCACCTACGGCATCGGCGCCGCGGTGGGGGCCGAGGTCACCTGATCGAGCCGGGCCCGAGGCCGGCCCCGAATCAGTTGAACGACGGGTCGAGGGGGTAGTTGGCGAGCCAGGATCGGTTGCCGGGCTGACGGCGCAGCACCTGCGACCAGAGATCGTCGGGCTCGGGTGTCAGGGCGTCGCCCGCGACCGCGTCGACCACGAACCAGGCGCCGACGCTGATCTCGCCCTCGAGCTGGCCCGGCGCCCAGCCGGCGTAGCCCGAGTAGATGCGGGCCGTCGTCAGGTGGGGCGAGAGCTCCTCGACCGGGAGGTTCAGGTCGATCGTGCCGATGTCGTGCACCACCGGCGTCCATCCCGGAGGCTCCCCGGCGGCCTCGCTGGCGCCGGCCAGCGCGAGAGCCGACTCGATCGACACCGGCCCGCCGGCGAAGACGACCGGGGGCGCGCTCACGAGCCCGCTCCACTCGGGCAGGACGTTGGCGACGCTTGCCGCGGTCGGCCGGTTGATGACGAGCCCGAGCGCGCCCTCGGTGTCGTCGTACTGGAGGAGCAAGACCACGGTGCGCTCGAAGTTGGGGTCGTTGATGACCGGCGTGGCGACCAGCAGCCGACCGGCGGCCAGGGCCTCGTTCACCGGCTGCTCGTTCGCCCCCATCTCGTTCACAGGGCCGACGCGATGTGGTCGACGCAGGCCGTGAGGGCCTCGACGTCGGCGGGGGGGATGGCCGGGAACAGGGCGACGCGAAGCTGGTTGCGTCCCAGCTTCCGGTAGCCCTCCGTGTCGACGATGCCGTTCTGCCGCAGGACGTCGGAGACGGTCGAGGCGTCGATCGACTCGTCGAGGTCGATGGTGGCGACCACCGAGCTGCGGATGGCGGGGTCGGTCACGAACGGTGTCGCCCAGCCGCGTGACTCGGCCCAGCCGTAGATCACCGCCGCCGACTCGTCGCAGCGGCTGGCAGCCCATTCGAGCCCGCCGTTGGCGTTGATCCACTCGACCTGCTCGAGGGCCAGGTAGATCGTGGCCAGCGCCGGGGTGTTGTAGGTCTGGTTCTTCCGGGAGTTGTCGAGGGCGATCCCGAGGTCGATCGACGACGGGATCCAGCGGTCGGACGCCGAGATGGCGCCGATGCGCTCGATGGCGGCGGGCGAGCACAGCGCCACCCACAAGCCGCCGTCGGACGCGAAGCACTTCTGCGGGGCGAAGTAGTACACGTCGACCGCGGCGGTGTCCCAGCGGAGGCCACCGGCCGCCGAGGTGGCGTCGACCGCGACCAGCCCCTCGGCGTCGGGCCGCACCGGCGCGGCGGCCACGCCGGTGGACGTCTCGTTGTGGGTGAGCGCGTAGACGTCGACTGCGTCGGGGACCGGCTGGGGGCAGTGCCCCGGGTCGGCGCTGACGAGCTTCGGCTCCTCGAGGTGGGGCGCGGCCGCCACCGCGGCGGCGAACTTCGACGAGAACTCCCCGAACACGAGGTGTTGGCTGCGCTGCTCGATCAGGCCGAAGAGCGCAGCATCCCAGAACACGGTCGTGCCGCCGTTGCCCAGCACGACCTCCCACCCGTCGGGCAGCGAGAACAGCTCGCCGAACCCGGCCCGCAGCCGCCCGACGACGTCTCGCACCCCGGCCCGCCGGTGGCTGGTGCCGAGGTAGCCGTCGGCGATCTGGGCCAGCGCCGTCACCGCCTCGGTGCGCACGCGCGACGGGCCGCAGCCGAAGCGACCGTCGGACGGCAGCAGGCTGGCGGGAATGGTGATCTGGGTGTGGTTCTCGGTCACGACGAAAACCATACGGGCTGGCCGACGGTAGGCAAGACGGTGCGCGATTTGTCGTTGGGATCGCCGTCGCGCCGTGCGACACTCAGGCCGCTGCCGACAACGGGAGGACCAGTGAGCCCAGCGTGTGAGCCCGCCAGCGAGGACGACCGGTGACGGCCGACGCAGGGCGCATCTCTCGTCGCGTCGGCACGATCACGCCGTCGGCGACGCTGGCGGTGTCGACCAAGGCCAAGGCCATGAAGGCGGCCGGCGAGCCGGTCATCGGCTTCGGTGCCGGCGAGCCCGACTTCCCGACCCCCGACTACATCGTCGAGGCCGCGGTCGAGGCCTGCCGCGACCCTCGCAACCACGGCTACACGCCCGCGGCCGGGCTACCCGAGCTGCGCGAGGCGGTGGCGGCCAAGACCGAGCGCGATTCGGGCGTCCCGGTCGACCCGGCGTCGGTGGTGATCACCAACGGCGGCAAGCACGCCGTCTACAACGCCCTCGCCGTCCTGCTCGATCCCGGCGACGAGGTGCTGCTGCCCGCCCCCTACTGGACGACCTATCCCGAGCCGGTGGCGCTGGCCGGCGCGCTGACGACGGTCCTGCCGACCGGCGTCGACTCCGGGTTCCGCGTGAGCCTCGACCAGCTCGACGCGGCCCGGACCGACCGCACGAAGGCGCTGGTGTTCGTGTCGCCGTCCAACCCGACCGGTGCGGTGTACCCGCGGGACGAGATCGAGGCCATCGGTCGCTGGGCGGTCGACAACGACGTCTGGGTGATCACCGACGAGATCTACGAGCACCTGACCTACGGCGACCACGTGCACCACTCGATCCTCGCCCTGGTCCCCGACCTGGCCGACCGCTGCATCGTGCTGAACGGGGTCGCCAAGACCTACGCCATGACCGGCTGGCGGGTGGGGTGGCTGATCGGCCCGCCCGACGTGGCCAAGGCGGCATCGACCCTCCAGTCGCACCAGACGTCGAACGTCGCCAACGTCAGCCAGCGGGCGGCGCTGGCCGCGGTCTCGGGACCGCTCGACGCAGTGGTCGAGATGCGGGCCGCCTTCGACCGGAGGCGTCGAACGATGCACGGCCTGCTCTCGGCCATCGGCGGGGTCAGCTGTCTCGAGCCCCAGGGGGCGTTCTACGCCTTCCCGTCGTTCGAGCACGTGCTCGGCCGAGAGATCGCCGGCCGCACCCCGGCCACCACGCTGGAGCTGGCCGACCTCCTGCTCGAGGAGAGCAAGGTGGCGCTGGTCCCCGGCGAGGCGTTCGGCGCGCCCGGGTATGCCCGGCTGTCGTTCGCGCTGGGCGACGACGACCTCGCCGATGGCGTGGGTCGGATCGCGACGCTCCTCGGGGAGGGATAGCCATGGCCGAGCCGCGTTCCCACGGGGCCTGGACGTCGCCGATCACGGCCGCGTCGCTGGTCGAGGGCGCAGTCGGGCTCTCGGAGCTCGTCGTCGACGGCGACGACGTGTGGTGGTCCGAGTCACGCCCGACCGAAGGCGGCCGCACCACCATCGTGCGCTGGCGCGACGGCGTCACCACCGAGGTCACCCCGCCCGACGCCAACGTGCGGACGAGGGTGCACGAGTACGGCGGCGGGTCGTGGTGGGTCGCGGGCGGGGTCCTGTACTACGTCGAGTTCGTCGATCAGCGCCTCCGCCGGCTCGAACCCGGCGGCGAACCGGTGCTGCTCACCCCGGAGCCCGACGTGCCGGCCGGGCTGCGCTACGCCGACGGCCGGGTCGACCCGCACGGCTCCTGGTTCGTGTGTGTCCGCGAGCGCCACGGGGCGCCGGGCGCCGATGAGGCCGTCAACGAGATCGTGGCCGTCCCGACCGACGGCTCGATGCAGGTCGACGTCCTGGTCAGCGGGGCCGACTTCTACTCGTCGCCCCGCATCTCACCCGACGGCGCCCGGCTGGCGTGGCTCCTCTGGAACCACCCGAACATGCCGTGGGACGACACCGAGCTGTGGACCGGCCACCTCGACGACAACGAGGTCTCGGGCCCCCTCAAGATCGCCGGTGGACCAGGTCAGTCGATCATCCAGCCACAGTGGGGTCCCGACGGCCGCCTCTGGTACATCGCCGACTTCGACGACGTCTGGAGTGTCTACGTCGAGGGCGAGAAGGTGTCGTCGGGCGGCGAGGTGGGTGGCCCGCCGTGGGTGTTCGGCGACTCCAGCTACATCGCCACCGCCGGTCGCGATCCCGTCTACGCGGTGGCGAGCGACGGGCGTGATCGGCTGGTGCCCGACCGATACGACGTGGACGGCGTGTCCAGCGTGAGCGCGCTGCGGTCCGTGGGCGACGACGTGGTGTTCATCGCCGGCTCCCACCACCGCGAGCGGGCGGTGGTGAGGGTGACCGCCGACGGGTCGGTGTCCGACCTCCGCGCCCCGCGCCAGCTCGGGCTCGATCCCGGGCTGCTCCCGCCCCCCGAGGAGATCACCTACCCCACCGGCGAGGGCGAGGTCGCCTACGGGCGCTTCTACCAGCCGGCCAACCCCGACTTCGAGGGGCCGGCCGACGAGCGGCCGCCGCTCATCGTCATGGTTCACGGCGGTCCGACCGGGGCGTCCCGCAACGAGCTGAGCGTTCACGTCAGGTACTGGACCAGCCGAGGCTTCGCCGTGGTCGACGTCGACTACCGCGGGAGCAGCGGCCACGGCCGCGCCTTCCGGAAGTCGCTCGACCGACGCTGGGGGATCGCCGACGTCGAGGACTGCGTGAACGCGGCCCGCTACCTGGCCGATCGGGGCGACGTCGACGGTGACCGGCTGCTGATCCGGGGCGGCAGCGCCGGTGGCTACACGACGCTGTGCGCGTTGGCCTTCCACGACGCCTTCGCCGCGGGCGCGAGCGCGTTCGGTGTGGCCGACCTCGCGGCCTTGGCGACCGAGACCCACAAGTTCGAGTCTCGCTACCTCGACGGCCTGCTCGGGCCCTACCCTGAGGCCCGCGACGTGTACGAGGACCGCTCGCCGATCCATCACACCGAGGGGTTCTCGGCGCCGATGATCGTGCTCCAGGGTGACGAGGACCAGGTTGTCCCGATGAACCAAGCCGAGATGATCGTCGACGCGCTGCGATCGAAGGGGCTCCCGGTCGCCTACGTGCTGTTCGAGGGGGAGCAGCACGGCTTCCGGCGGGCCGAGAACATCATCCGGGCCGTCGAGGCCGAGCTGTCGTTCTACGGCCAGGTGCTCGGTTTCGACCCGGCCGACCAGATCGAGCCAGTGCTCGTCGAGAACCTGTAGTGGCACTTCCCCGGCTCTGCCTGATCCACGTGCCGAAGGCGGCGGGCACGGCGGTGCGCGACCGGCTCCGCGGGATCTACCCGGAGGCCGACACCTTCGACCGCCCGTACACGGTGCACTTCGACGAGGTCGACGACGCCACCCTCGCCGGCTACCGGCTCTACCTGGGTCACATCTCGGTCGCCTACGCCCGTGAACGGCTGCCGGCCGACACCCGGCTCGTCACCGTGTTACGTGAGCCGGTCGAGCGGGTCCTGAGCCAGTACTTCTTCACGAAGGAGACGGCCGAGCAGTCCCTGCGGGAGGACCTGCTCGCACCGGGGCAGCGGGCGGCCATGGAGCTGCTCGTCGAGAGGGGCCTGGTCGACTACCTCCAGACCGACCACCCGAACGTGCGGGCCTCGACCCGCAACCAGCAGCTGCGGGTGCTGGTGGGGAAGGAGGCGATGAGGGTCGTGTTCAAGCGCACCGACGAGGTCATCGAGCAGGCGCTCGCCACCCTCGAGGACTTCCTCGCCTACGGGGTGCAGGAGCTGCTGCCGTTCTTCGGGTACGAGCTGTCCCGCGCCCTCGCCGTGCCCCACCAGCCGTTCGCGGCGACCAACGTCAACGAGTCGAAGGCAGACGCCGTCGGGTCGCTGCCCGAAGGCGAGCTCGACCTCGCTCGCACCCTCATCACCCGCTGGAACCGACCCGAGATCCGGCTCTACGAGGAGGTCCGGCGCCAGATCCTCGACCGCGTCAACGACGTCTTTGCCGGCGACCTCGTCCCCTAGGGGCGCCGGGCCGGCCGCGCCGGCTTCGGGTCAGCCCAGGAGCTCGACGAGAGCCGCGGCCGCGGCCCGTCCGCTGGTGTGGGCCCCCTCCACCTTCGGGCCGGCGAAGGCGTCGCCGGCGAGGGCCAGCGGCGCGCCGTCGACCTCCACCACCAGCGTCGGGTCGGGCCACGGCTCGACCGGACCGGCGTAGCGCCACCGCTTCAGCTGGGCATCGACGACCGCGGCGCCGCCCAGCCACGGCCGCGCCCAACGAACGAGGTCGTCGAGCACCGCAGCAGGCGGGTCGTCCCACCGGTAGCCGCTGACCTCGTGGGTGGCATGCAGCGTCAGCGCCGGGATCTCCGAGATCCCCTTCTGGTGGTTGTCGGCGACGAAAGCGAACTGGGTCGCCCCGTCGAGCTGCACGCCACCCGGTTCGGGCACCGCCGACGGCGAGTCGAGCACGACCAGGGCGGCGAGGGTGGGGTACCACCGGACGGCGGCGAGGTCCGCAGCGAGTCCCTCGGGCAGCGTGGTGCCGCCGGCTTCGAGCAGCGCGAGGGTCTGGGGGATCGGAGGCGTGGCGACGACCGCCCGGGCGGTGAGGTGCCCGTCGGCATGGTGGATGAGCCAGCTCCCGTGAGCGGCGGCCATCGAGTCGATGCGGACTCCGACGCGGCAGTCGAGGCCGACCGCCAGCCACTTGGCGAGCGCGTTCATGCCACCGGTGGCCGCGTACCGGGGGTACCCGTCGCCTCCGGGGCCGAACCCGCGGCACCACTCCACGATCGGTCCGCCGGCTGCGTCGCTACCGGCGACCAGGTCGGCCAGCGACCGCTCGCGCACCGTGAAGAACTGCGCTCCGTGGTCGAGGGTCGCGGCGCCGATGCGACGGGTGGCGAGGCGGCCGCCCACCGAGCGACCCTTGTCGACGACCACGACGTCGTAGCCGGCCTGACGGAGATCGCGCGCGGCGGAGAGTCCGGCCATCCCGGCGCCGAGGACCACGACCGGATCTGACACGCGGCGCAGCGTAGCGGCGGCGTCTCGCGGCAGTTGTGACCTCTGCCCGGTGGGAAGCGGGACGCGATGGGCGATGATGGCGCTCATGGCACGGATCCTGGTGACCGAGAAGATCGCCGACCTCGGGCTCGAGCGCCTGCGCGCCGGCGGCCACGAAGTCGACGTCCGCGTCGGCATCGACGCCGACCACCTGCCGGAGGCGGTGCGCGGGGCCCACGCGCTGATCATCCGCTCGGCCACCAGGGTGACGGCCGACGTGATCGCGGCCGGGGTGGGGCTGATCGTGATCGGCCGGGCCGGGATCGGGCTCGACAACGTCGACGTCGACGCCGCGACCCGCCACGGTGTGATGGTGGTCAACGCCCCGCTGTCGAACGCGGTGTCGGCGGCCGAGCACACGATCGCGCTGATGCTGGCCCAGGCGCGCAGCATCCCCCAGGCCCACGCCGCCCTCGTCGCCGGGCGGTGGGAGCGGGCCCACTGGGTGGGGGTGGAGCTCCACGACAAGGTGCTGGGCATCCTCGGCCTGGGCCGGATCGGCCAGCTCGTGGCCCAGCGCGCCGCGGCGCTCGGCATGCACCTGCTCGCCCACGATCCCTACGTCTCCGAGGACCGGGCCCGCCAGCTCGGAGCGGAGCTGGTCGATCTCGACACTCTCGTCTCGCAGTCCGACTTCCTCACCCTGCACGTGGCCAAGACTCCCGAGACGCTCGGCATGCTCGACGCCGACCTGTTGGCCAAGGCCAAGCCGACCCTGCGCATCGTGAACGTGGCCAGGGGCGGCGTCGTCGACGAGGCCGCGCTCGCCGACGCCATCGCCTACCGCCGGATCGCCGGGGCCGCGCTCGACGTGTTCGAGACCGAGCCGACGACCGCCTCGCCGCTGTTCGCCCTCGACGGGGTCGTCGTCACCCCCCACCTCGGCGCCAGCACGACCGAGGCCCAGGACAAGGCGGGCGTCACCATCGCCGAGCAGGTGCTGCTGGCCCTGGACGGCGACTGGGTTCCCTACGCAGTCAACGTCGCCGCGCCGGAGGCGGCGGAGGTGGTGCGGCCGTTCCTCCCGCTGGCCGAGAAGTTGGGGGTGCTGTTCGCCGGGATCACCGGCCGGCTCCCAGAGGTGATCGACGTCGAGTTCAGCGGCGAGATCGGCGGGTACGACAACGAGCTCGGGCTGCTCTCGGTGGTGAAGGGCCTCGTCTCCGCGGTCCACGACGAGCCGGTGTCGTTCGTGAACGCGGTCAGCATCGCCAAGGAGCGGGGCATCGAGGTCCGGTCGGTCAGCACCGCCGTCGCCAAGGACTACGTGAACGTGATCACCGTGCGCGGCGGCGGCCACTCGGTCGCCGGCACGCTCTGGGGGCTGGGGGCCGAGCCCCGGCTGGTGATGCTCGACGACCACTCGATCGACCTGTCGCCGATGCCGCACATGATCATCCTGACCAACGACGACCGGCCCGGCGTGATCGGCCGGGTCGGCACCACCCTCGGCGATGCCGGCGTGAACATCAACGGCATGAACGTGGGCCGGTCGAGCCGCGCCGAGTCGGCCCTGATGGTCATCTCGACCGACGAGCCCGTACCCGATCGGGTCGCGACCGCGCTGGCCGCCACCGACGGCGTCACCACGGTCCGGGTGGTGTCGCTGGCCGGCATCGTCTGACCCCCACCCTTGATCTGTGGCCCTCTGAGGGCGCGCCGCGGCGGGGCGGGAGCGGGGGTCAGGTCTTGGAGGCTCTGAGGCCGTCGGCCTCGGCGGCCGCGGTGTCGCAGTAGCACCGCTCGGCCTTGGTGCGCTGGTAGAAGCGACCACCGGGCACGTGGTAGATGCCGCTGGAGACGTTGCCCTTGACGGGGTGGGACTCGGGGCAGCTGCCGTCGTCGGTCTCGACCCACGGCACCGGTTCGGGGCTGGCCGGCTCGGCCGTGGTGGCGGCCGGCGCATCGGCCATCTGCAGCGGTGGCCAGGCGGCCGGGCCGGCGCTGGGGGCGGGCTCCTCGCCGTCGAGCCGGCGCAGGACGGCCCAGACGACCACCCCGAGGCCGGCGACGACGAGGATTCGGCGGATCCAACGGCTCATGGTCGTGACAGTGTAGAGGAGTCCCCCCACTTGACTCGGGAGGACGATCCTGCGACCCTGACAGGGACATGAGCCAGACCCGCGCGACCGCAGAGCTGCTTCTTGGGTAGGGCGAGCCCCACATAGGTGCTCGCCGCAACCTCCTGCTCCCCAACGGGCAGGGGGTTTTTTCGTTCCCGTCCCGACCCGACCAACCCGAATCCGACAAGCCCCAACCCGACAATCGAGGTGTGCCATGGCCGATCAGGTGAAGATCTTCGACACCACCCTGCGTGACGGCGAGCAGTCGCCGGGGATCTCCCTCGACGAGGGGGAGAAGCTCGAGATCGCCGAGCAGCTGGCCCGGCTCGGCGTCGACGTCATCGAGGCCGGCTTCCCGATCGCGAGCCAGGGCGACTTCGAGGCCGTCCAGGCCATCGCC
>JBFJYB010000026.1:0-12949 GCA_041622835.1 Acidimicrobiales bacterium
CTCGACGAGTACTCGCACTCGTCGGCGCCCGAGGTGTTCCTCGGGGCCGCGGCGGCGCGAACCGACAGGATCCGGCTGGCCCACGGCTTCCGGCAGGTCATCCCCAACTACAACCACCCGGCCCGCACCGCCGAGGGGCTCGCCACCCTCGACCTCCTCTCGGGGGGCCGGGTGGAGTTCGGCATCGGCGAGGGTGCGACCCGGCTCGAGCTGGGCGGGTTCGGGATCCCGGCCAAGCAGAAGCGGGCCATGTGCATCGAGGCCGCCGAGCAGATCGCCAACATGATGGTCCTGGAGCCCTACCCCGGCTACGAGGGCGAGTTCTTCTCGATGCCGTGCCGCAACGTGGTGCCCAAGCCCCATCAGAAGCCCCATCCGCCCATGTGGATGGCCTGCACCCAACGCGAGACGATCAAGCTGGCCGCCCGCCTCGGCGTCGGCGCCCTGGCGTTCTCCTTCGTCGACCCCGACGAGGCTCGGAGCTGGGTCGACACCTACTACGACATCGTCAGGAGCGACGCCTGCGTCCCGGTCGGTCACACCGTGAACGCCAACATCGCGCTGGTGGCCGGCTTCTCGCTCCACGAGGACCGGGTCGAGGCCATCCGGCGGGGCCAGGAGGGCTTCGACTTCTTCGGCTATGCCCTGAACGCGCTCGTGGCCCAGGACATCGTGCCAGGGCGGACCGACCTGTGGGCCGGCTTCAAGGCCCAGCACGGAGACCGCGTCGAGCGGCGGATCGCGGCCGCCGAGGCGGCGGGGGACGGCTACGCCTCGGGGATCGGGACCCCCGACGACATGCGACGGCACCTCCGGCCGCTCGCGGCGGCCGGCGTGGACCAGGTCATCTTCCTGCAGCAGGCCGGGCGCAACCGCCATGCCGACATCTGCCACTCGCTCGAGCTGTTCGCAGCCGAGGTGATGGGCGAGTTCCAAGCCGGCGAGGCCGAGCGCGAGGCGGCCAAGCGGGCCGAGCTGGCTTCCTACGTCGAGGCTGCGCTGGACCGCAAGGAGTGGATGCGCCCGCTCGCCGACGCCGAGATCCCGGTCGTCCCGGCCGCGGTCGCCAAGGCCGTGGTGCCGAGCGACCCGGTCGGCGCAGCCAGCCGGCGCTGACCTACGACACGTCGGGCCAGTGGCCGTCGAGGTCGGTGAGGCCGTCGGTGCTCTCGCCGAAGGCGTAGGCCCAAACCGGCGCCCCCTCCCGGGTGGTCACCAGCACCCGCTGGTACCTCCCCGACACCGTGCCCTCGACGAAGTCGAGCAGCTCCAGCACCTCGGCGAGGTCGGTGGGCGCCAGCTCCAGCACGACGCCGCGGATCGTGCCGACGCGGTCGAACACCGCGGCCGGGTAGCCGCGTCCGGTGTCGTACAGCCGTCCGGACACGGCCGCCGGCCGGGTCGAGACCACGTGGGGCTCGATGATCGGCCAGCGGACGTCTCCCGGCTTGAGGGTGCCGTAGACGAAGACGGCGTTCAGCTCCTGGTCGGACAGAGGCTCCGTCCCGCTGCCGTCCATGTCCGCCCCCTCCGGTCGATCACACGAACCGAGTCGATGCTACGCACCGCCGACGCGGGCCGCGCTTCGCTCCCGCTTGCGCCGCACGCGAAGATGCACGCCGGAACGAACCAGGGGAGCCGCCATGCACTACGCCGACGTCTGGGAGGCGGTCGCCGACGCCATCGGCGACCAGCCCGCCGTCATCCAGGGTGACCGCGAGGTCTCGTGGTCCGACTACGACGTGCGGGCCGCTCGGGTCACGGCCTGCCTCGCCGATCAGGGACTCGACGTCGACGCCAAAGTCGGCATGCTCATGTTCAACTGCCCCGAGTACGCCGAGACCCAGTTCGGTGCGCTCAAGGGCCGGTTCTCGCCGATCAACGTCAACTACCGCTATCTCGACGACGAGCTCCGCTATCTGCTCGACAACGCCGACTGCGAGGCGCTCGTGTACCACGCCAGCCTCGCCGACCGGGTCGACCGGGTGCGGGCCGACCTTCCCGACCTCCGGGTGCTGATCGAGGTCGACGACCTCGACGTGGGCGAGGCCGTTCTCGGCACCGCGTTCCGCTACGACGACGTCATGGAGGGGTACGACCCGGCGCCCCGCCAGGCGCGCCGCGACGACGACGTCTACATGCTGTACACCGGCGGGACCACCGGGATGCCCAAGGGCGTCATGTACCGGCTCGGCTCGTTCACCGACACGTTCCTGGCCTTCATCGCCCTGGCCGTCGGCCTGCCGCCGTTCGAGAGCCCGACGGCGGTCGGAGCCTTCGTCGCCGGGGCGGCCGAGGCCGGGATGCTCCAGCGGACGGCCCCGTGCTGCCCCCTGATGCACGGCACCGGGGTGTGGCTCGGCCTGATGCTGCCCCACCTCAGCGGATCGGCGGCCGTGCTGCTGGAGGGCTCCGGGTTCGACGCCGACGAGCTGTGGGCGACGACCCAGCAGGTGGGGGTGACGAGCGCGGTGATCGTCGGCGACGCCTTCGGCCTACCGATGGTCCGCTCGCTGCGCGACGCGGCCGAGCGGGGCGAGCCGTGGGACGTGTCGACCATGGCCACCATCATCTCGTCGGGGGCGATGCTGTCGAGCGAGGTCAAGGCCGGGCTGCTCGAGTTCATGCCGCAGGTGGCCATCAACGACATCCTCGGTTCGACCGAGGGCGGCATGGCCCAGAGCACCACCAGCGGCGACGCCAGTGCGGAGACCGCCAAGTTCGAGGTCATGCCCGGAACCAGGGTCGTGGACGACGACGACCGCGACGTCGAGCCGGGATCGGGCCAGGTGGGCCGGGTGGCGGCAACGGGCACCAACGTCCCGCTCGGCTACTACAAGGACCCCGAGAAGTCGGCCGCGACGTTCCGCGAGATCGACGGCGTCAGGTACACGTTCCCCGGCGACATGGCCGTCGTCGAGGCCGACGGCTCGATCACGCTGCTGGGCCGGGGATCCAACTGCATCAACACCGGAGGCGAGAAGGTCTTCCCGGAGGAGGTCGAGGAGGCGGTCAAGACCTACGGCGACGTGGACGACTGCCTGGTCTTCGGCGTCGACGACGAGCGGTTCGGCCAGCGCGTGGTCGCCATCGCCTCGCTGGCCCCGGGGCAGTCGGCCGATCCCGACACGATCATCACCCACGTGAAGGAGCACCTCGCCCACTACAAGGCGCCCAAGCAGCTCGTGATCGTCCACGACGTCCCTCGCGCCCCGAACGGCAAGGCCGACTACGCAACCGCCCGCGAGCTGTTCGCAGCTGCGCTCGACTGAGGAGGAACCAACGTGAACGACTCCGTCCGACGGGTCGTGACCGGCCATCGCAACGGGAAGTCGGTGTTCGCCAGCGACGGCGAGGCGCCCAAGCTGACCACGCTGGCCATGCCCGACTCGGCCCTCTGGAAGGTGTGGGGGTTCGACGGCCGCTACTCGGTCCCCTTCGACGGCGACGAGACCGTGCCGCTCAACATGTTCCCGGCCTCCGAGGGCTTCCGGTTCATGGTCATCACCTTCCCGCCCGACGACACCCCACCCCCGGAGGGCATCGACCCCGACGCAGCCGCCGCCGACGTCGCCGCCAAGGTCCCCGACCTGGCCGACGTCATGGAGCCCGACGCTCCTGGCATGCACGCCACCGACACGGTCGACTTCGGGATCGTGCTCGACGGCGAGATCTGGCTCGAGCTCGACGACGGCGCCGAGACCAAGTTGCACGCCGGCGACGTCGTCGTCCAGAACGGGACCCGCCACGCGTGGCGCAACAAGTCGGACCGGCCCTGCCGGATGGCGTTCACCCTCATCGGCGCCGATCGCCGCTGACGGCCTGACGAGCCCAACCGCGGGTCGGGGTCGGCGACCCGACTACGCTCCTGGACGGAATCGAGGGAACACGAGGGGGCCGGGCCACGACGACGCTAGAGATGGTCCTCGACGAACTGTGCGAGCACGGGCGATCGGTGGCGCCCGATCGCGCCGACGAGGTGGAGCCGTTCCTCCAGTGCTACTACCGGCACGTCGACCCCGCCGACCTGCGGGCTCGCCGGGTCGAGGATCTGGTCGGTGCCGCCGTCGAGCACGTCCGGCTCGCTCGCTCCTGGGAGCCGGGAACCGCACGCGTCGAGGTCCTCAACCCCAGCCTCGACACCCACGGGTGGACCTCCGACCACACCGTCGTGATGGTCGTCGTCGACGACATGGCCTTCCTGGTCGACTCGGTGGTGATGGCGCTCAACCGTCACGACCTCGGCATCCACCTGGTCGTGCACCCGATCCTCCTCGACCGCCGCGAGAGCGCCGACGCCTTCGTCGACGCCGGGACCGATCCGGCGGCGGGGGCCGGAGGGGTCTCGTTCATCTACGTCGAGGTCGACCGCCAGACCGACCCCGAGGTGCTCGACCGGCTCCGAGACGACCTGCTCCGCGTCCTCGCCGACGTCCGAGCCGCCAACGAGGACTGGAAGGCGATGCGGCAGCGGGCGGTCGACATCGCCGACTCGCTGGCGACCGAGCCCAACCCGACCAGCGAGGAGAACACCGCCGAGGTCCGCGCCCTGCTCGAGTGGCTCGCCGCCGACCACTTCTCGTTCCTCGGCTACCGCGAGTACGAGCTGACCGAGGTCGACGGTGAGGAGGTGCTCCGCATCGTCCCCGGCACCGGGCTCGGCATCCTGCGCGAGACCGAGGGCACCACGCGGTCGCGGAGCTTCTCACAGCTCCCGGCATCGGCACGGGCCCGGGCCCGCGAACCGCTGCTGCTCAACCTGACCAAGGCCAACTCGGTCGCCACCATCCACCGCGCCGTGCCGCTCGACTACATCGGCGTCAAGACCTTCGCCGAGGACGGGACCGTGACCGGCGAGCGCCGCTTCCTCGGCCTGTACACCAACGCCGTCTACAACCGCAGCGTCACCGAGATCCCCTTCGTGCGGCGCAAGGTGCGGACCGTCGTGGAGCGAAGCGGGTTCCCGGCGGGGGCCCACGCCGAGAAGGATCTGCTGGCGGTGCTCGAGAACTACCCGCGAGCCGAGCTCTTCCAGATCGACAGCGACCAGCTGTTCGAGATCGCCATGAGCGTGGTGAAGCTGAACGAGCGCCGGCGCGTCCGGCTGTTCGTGCGGCTCGACCCGTTCGGGCGGTTCGTGACCTGCATCTTGTTCCTGCCCCGCGACCGCTACAGCACCGAGGTGCGCCTGGCCGTCCAGGACGTGCTGGACGACGCCTTCGACGGGCACGTCGTCGACTGGAGCTCGCGGGTCTCCGAGTCGGTGCTGGCCCGGCTGTTCTTCGTCGTGCGGACCGACCCCGAGAAGGTGCCCGAGGTCGACATCACCGACCTCGAGGCCCGCCTCGGCCGCATCGTCCAGAACTGGGACGACTCGTTGCGGGAGGAACTGGTGAGCGCGCTGGGCGAGGACCTGGGGCTCCTTCGTCACGGCGAGTGGGGCGCGGCCTTTCCGCCCGGCTACCGAGCCGCGTTCTCGCCTCGACAGGCGATCGCCGACATCGAGCGGCTCGCCGTGCTCGAGCCCGACGCCCTCGACATCGCCGTCTACCGCGAGCAGGGCCAGCCCGACGGGCGCTTCAAGGTCAAGTTCTTCCGGCGCGGCGAGCCGCTGTCGTTGACGAGCATCATGCCGACGCTGGTCAACGCCGGGGTGACCGTGTACGACGAGCGGCCGTTCAACCTCGTCATGCCCGACGGTGAGCAGGCGTGGATGTACGACTTCCACCTCGGCGCCAATGTGGGGACGATCGGCTTCGAGCGGCTCGCGTCGCTGTTCGAGGAGCTGGTCGAAGGGGTGTGGCGGGGCGACGTGGAGGACGACGCCTACAACGAGCTCAGCCTGGTCGCCGGGCTGCCGACCTCCGAGGTGCGGATCCTGCGGGCGCTCAGCCGCTACCTGCGCCAGGTCGGGATCCAGTTCAGCGAGCGCTACCTCCAGACGACGCTGGTGAGCCAGCCCGACATCGCCCGGTCGATCGTCGAGCTGTTCCTCGCCCGGTTCGACCCCGAGCGCGACGACGCCGACCGCTTCGTCCCCGATCGCGTCGCCGCCCTCAGCGCCGCCATCGACGAGGTCGTGAGCCTCGACCAGGACCGGATCCTGCGACGGTTCGCCAACCTGGTGATGGCGGCCACCCGGACCAACTACTTCCAGCACGACGCCGACGGCCACCGGCGACCGTTCCTGGCCTTCAAGTTCGACCCCCGAGCGGTCGACGACCTGCCGCGGCCGCGACCGCACTTCGAGATCTATGCGTTCTCCAGCCGGTTCGAGGGGGTGCACCTGCGGGCCGGGCCCGTCGCTCGGGGCGGTCTCCGCTGGTCCGACCGCATGGAGGACTTCCGGACCGAGGTGCTGGGCCTGGTGAAGGCCCAGATGGTCAAGAACGCGGTGATCGTGCCGGCCGGAGCCAAGGGTGGCTTCGTCGTCAAGCGGCCACCGGCCGGTGACCGCACCGCGCTGCTCGAGGAGGTGGAGGCCTGCTACCGGCTGTTCATCTCCGCCATGCTCGATCTGACCGACAACCTGGTCGCCGGCGAGATCGTTCCTCCTCCGGACACGCTCCGCTACGACGGCGACGACCCGTACCTGGTCGTGGCGGCCGACAAGGGAACGGCCACGTTCTCCGACACCGCCAACGCCATCTCGCTCGAGAAGGGGTTCTGGCTCGGCGACGCCTTCGCGTCGGGCGGGGCCCACGGGTACGACCACAAGGCCATGGGGATCACCGCTCGCGGCGCCTGGGAGTCCGTCAAGCGGCATTTCCGCGAGCTCGGCCGCGACGTGCAGACCGAACCGTTCACCGCGGTGGGCATCGGCGACATGTCGGGCGACGTCTTCGGCAACGGGATGCTGCTGTCACCCCAGCTCCGGCTGGTGGCCGCCTTCGACCACCGCCACATCTTCGTCGACCCCGACCCTGACCCGGCTACGTCCTACGCAGAGCGAGCCCGCCTGTTCGCGCTCCCCCGGTCGAGCTGGGCCGACTACAACGACGATCTCCTGTCGCCCGGCGGCGGGATCTACAGCCGCGGCGAGAAGGAGATCGAGCTCGGCGAGGCGGCCGCCGAGGCGCTGGGCGTCGAAGCCGGCCAGTTCACGCCCAACGAGCTGATCCGGGCCGTGCTGAAGGCGCCGGTCGACCTGCTGTGGAACGGGGGCATCGGCACCTACGTCAAGGCCTCGGACGAGGCCGATCTCGACGTGGGCGACAAGGCCAACGAGGGCGTTCGCGTCGACGGGCGCGACCTGCGCTGTCTGGTCGTCGGCGAGGGTGGCAATCTCGGCCTGACGCAGCGGGGGAGGGTCGAGTTCGCCCAAGGGGGCGGCCGCGTCTTCACCGATGCGATCGACAACTCGGCCGGCGTCGAGTGCTCGGACCAAGAGGTGAACATCAAGATCCTCCTGAACCAGGTCGTGGCGGCCGGCGACCTCACCGACAAGCAGCGCAACCAGCTGCTCGAGGAGATGACCGACGAGGTCGCCGAGCAGGTGATCGCCGACAACTACTCGCAGAGCCAGGCCATCGCCCAGGCCCGCCGCAACGCACCCGGCATGGTCGACGTCCATGCCCGTTACCTGACCGCGCTCGAGCACGAGGGTCTGCTCGACCGCCAGCTCGAGTTCCTGCCCGATGCCGAGGAGATGGCCGACCGTCGGGCGGCCGGACAGGGGTTGACCACGCCCGAGCTGGCCGTCGTGCTGGCCTACACCAAGAACCGGCTGTCGAGCCGGCTGCTGGCCTCGACGGTCCCCGACGATCCCTTCTTCGAGGACGAGCTCCAGCGCTACTTCCCGAAGGCGATCCGGGATCGGTTCGCGTCCGAGGTCGCCCAGCACCCGCTGCGGCGGGAGATCGTCGCCAGCCGGATCACCAACGCAGTGGTCGACCGGGGCGGGACCACGATGCTGTACCGCCTCGGCGAGGAGACCGGCATTCCCGCCGCCGAGATCGCCAGGGCGCACATGGTCGCGTGGGAGATCCTCGACCTGCAGACCCTCTGGCAGCAGGTCGCCACCCTCGACGCCGTCGTCGACGCCGACACCCAGGTGTCGATCCTGCTCGGCGCCCGGCGCCTGGCCGAGCGTGCGACCCGATGGCTCCTGCGGAACCGCCACACGCCGATCCACGCCACTGCGACCTACGAGGAGCTGGCGCCCGGCACCACCGAGGTTCTCGAGAACCTCGACGACCTGCTGGTCGGTGCCGACCTCAGGACCTATCGCGACACGGTACGGGCGAGGAACGACCACGGCGTGCCTCCCGAGCTGTCCCAGCGGGCCGCGGCCCTCGATCCCGCCGTCAATGCCTTCGACATCGTCGACATCGCCCGCGACCTGTCGGCTCCCGTGCTCGACGTCGCCGGCGTCCACTTCGCCCTCGCCCACCGCCTCGACCTCATCTGGCTGCGCGAGCGCATCCTGGCGCTGCCCCGCGATCAGCGGTGGTCGACGCTGGCCCGTCTGACCCTACGAGGCGACCTGTACCTCGCCCACCGCCAGCTCACGCACCAGGTGTGCGCGACGCGTGGTGACGACGGAGCGAAGAAACGGGTCGACCAGTGGATGACCACCCACGCCGACGCGGTCGGGCGCTACGAGCGGGTGCTCTCGGAGGTGCGCTCGCTCGGCTCGGCCGACGTGACCACGCTGCTCGTGGTGTCGAGGGAGGTTCGCAACCTCATCCACCGCGCCGCAGGCGAACCCGACGACGAGGACGACTGAGGGGATCAGTGCCTCCGGCCTTCCAGCTCGACCGGGACAGCCCGATGCCGTTGTGGGCCCAGCTCGAGGCCGATCTCCAGCGCCGGCTCGATGCCGACGAGTTCCACGAGCGGTTCCCCACCGACCAGGAGCTGGTCGAGCAGTACGAGGTCAGCCGGCACACGGTGCGCGAGGCGGTGCGCCATCTGAACCGCACCGGGCTGCTGCGCCGCGAGCGCGGGCGGGGGACCGTCGTCAACCGCACCGAGTTCGAGCAGTCGCTGGGCGAGCCCTACAGCTTGTTCCGGTCGATCGAGTCGGCCGGCGTCGAGCAGCGCAGCGAGGTTCTCCAGCTCACGGCGGTGACCGATCCGGTGGCGGCCGCCCAGCTCGGGCTCGATCCTGCGGCCGACCTCGTGCACCTCGAGCGGCTCCGCTTCGCGGACGGCGTCCCGTTGGCCGTCGACCGGGCCTGGCTCCCGGCCGAGCTGGCCGGGCCCCTCCTCGACGTGGACTTCTCGCACACTGCGCTGTACGACGAGCTCGACGCGGCCGGAATCAAGCGGCCGACCGGCGGCTGGGAACGGATCTCTCCCATCGTGCCCTCCCGCCACGATCGCAAGCTGCTCGGGCTCGACGACTCTGCCGTCGCATTCTTCCTCGAACGCCTCGGTCGGCGCGGCGACCAGGTGATCGAGTGGCGCACCACCGTCATCCGGGGTGACCGGTACCGGTTCGTGGCCGACTGGTCCTACGGCTCGGCGAGCGGGCTCCGCCTGTCACCGTCGGCGTGAGCACACGTCCTCCGGGGCAGTAGCCTGCATCGCGATCGCCGCTCACACAGATTGGACCAACCATGGAGACGGGCACCCCTCTCACCGACGCCGGTGAACAGCTGCTGTTCCGCAGGATCTTCGCCGGCATCCTGATCGGCTGGGTGGTGAGCATCGCGGTCATCATCATCGTGGCGTGGATCGTCGTGCCCGAGCGCGGCGGCGCCTACTTCTGGGGGGTCGGCGTGCTGGCCGGCTTCGTGGCCGGGCTCTTCTTCGGCGGCGCCGCCGGCGCCATGTACCACCAGCTCAAGCTGGATGCCGAAGGCGCCGGGCACTAGTGCTTTTTTGTTCGGCGCCGCCGGCGCGGTTCTGATTGTTCGGCTCCGCCCCCTGGGGCGTCGCCTCACGGGCGGCGCCGAACGTGTCGCCCGGCGGCGAGGCCGCAAACGGGCGACCTGCTCCGCAGTCTGTTCGTGCCCCGGGGGCGCCATCCATGGCGCGTCCCACTCGGTTGGTCGGCGCCGCCAGCGCCGTTCTGATTGTTCGGCTCCGCCTCCCTGGGGCGTCGCCTCACGGGCGGCGCCGAACGTGTCGCCCTGCGCCGACGGCGCGACGGGCGACCTGCCCCGCAGCCGGATCGTTTTCCCGGGGCGCCATCCCTGGCGCGGCCCCCTCGGTTGGTCGGCGCCGCCGGCGCGGTTCTGATTGTTCGGCTCCGCCCCCCTGGGGCGTCGCCATCCATGGCGCGTACTTGACCGCGGCCGAAATGTCCGTACAATAGGAGCGTCGCACTGGGCGACAGTGAGGGAAAGCCCATGATCTTCGAGCAGCACTACCTCGACTGCCTCTCGCAAGCCTCGTACGTGATCGGTGACGAGACCACCGGCCGGGCGGTCGTGGTCGACCCCCGCCGCGACATCGGGGTGTACCTCGAGTCGGCCGACGAGCACGGCCTCGGCATCGAGTACGTGATCGAGACCCACTTCCACGCCGACTTCCTGTCCGGTCACCTCGAGCTGGCCGCCGCCACCGGTGCCACCATCTGCTTCGGACCACCGGCCGAGACCGAGTTCGACTCGCGGCAGCTCGCCGACGGCGAGCGGTTGTCGCTCGGCGAGGTGACCCTCGAGATCCGCCACACACCCGGCCACACCCCCGAGTCGATCAGCATCGTCGTCTACGAGCATCCCGACGACGAGGTCCCCTACGGCGTGCTCACCGGCGACACGCTGTTCATCGGCGACGTCGGTCGACCCGACCTGCTGTCGTCGGTGGGGGTCACCGCCGACGAGCTGGGCGGCCAGCTCTACCGCTCGCTGCGAGACAAGCTCCTCACGCTGCCCGACGAGACCCGGGTCTATCCCGCGCACGGCGCCGGGTCGGCGTGCGGCAAGAACCTCGGCACCGAGACCTGGTCGACGATCGGCGAGCAGCGCGAGACCAACTACGCGCTGGCTCCGATGAGCGAGGACGAGTTCGTCGCGGTGGTCACCGACGGCCAGACCGCACCGCCCGCGTACTTCCTGTACGACGCGGTCCGCAACCGGGAGGACCATCCCATCCTCGACGAGCAGACCCCGCCGGATCCGCTCGAGCTCGACGACGTCCTGCGGCGCCAGCGGGCCGGCGCGGTGGTGCTCGACACGCGCGACCCGAACGAGTTCGCCATCGGCCATCTCGTGAGCTCGATCAACGTCGGCCTCGACGGCCGCTATGCCGAGTACGCCGGCGGCGTGATCCAGGCTGGTGCACCGATCATCCTGGTGACCGAGCCGGGGCTCGAGAACGAGGCCAAGAACCGCCTGGCCCGGATCGGGTTCGACTCGGTCGTCGGATACCTCGCCGACCCCCGTCAGACCTTCGAGGCCAACCCCGACGAGGTCCAGGCCTCGCGGCGCCTCGACGTGGCCGAGGTGCGCGCCACGCTCGACGGCGACCGCGACGTCCAGCTCGTCGACGTCCGCCAGCCGGGCGAGCTGTCCCAGGGCTCCATCCCGGGCGCCATCCACATGCCGCTCACCCGGCTCCACGAGCACATCCCGCTGCTCGACGCGTCGAAGCCGACGATCGTGTACTGCGCCGGCGGATTCCGTTCCTCGATCGCCGCCTCCAAGATGGCGGCGTCGGGGTTCGCCGACGTGGCCGACCTGCTCGGCGGCTACGGCGCGTGGGCCGCGGCGCACCCTCCGGTCAACGCGTGACGCGGCCCGATCGGGTGGGGCCGCCGTGACGCGTCTCGGCTTCCTACTCGACTCCGACAGCTGCATCGGCTGCCACGCCTGCACCGTGGCCTGCAAGAGCGAGCACGACGTCCCCCTCGGGGTGAACCGGACCTGGGTGAAGTACATCGAGACCGGGACCTTTCCCGACGTCAGCCGGCACTTCTCGGTGATGCGGTGCAACCACTGCGACGACGCGCCGTGCATCACGATCTGCCCGACCGGAGCGCTCTTTCGCGCCGACAACGGCGTGGTCGACTTCGACAGCTCGAACTGCATCGGGTGCAAGGCGTGCATGAACGCCTGCCCCTACGACGCCCTGTACATCGATCCGGCCACCAACACCGCCGCCAAGTGCAACTTCTGCAACCATCGCATCGAGGTCGGCCTGGAGCCGTCGTGCGTGATCGTGTGCCCGACCCAGGCCATCGTGGTCGGTGATCTCGACGACCCCGGATCTGAGGTGTCGAAGATCGTCGCCCGCGACGACGTCGCGGTTCGGGCCCCCGAGCAGCGCACGAACCCCAAGGTCTTCTACCGGGGTGCGAGCCAGGCCTCGCTCGACCCGCTGCGCACCGCCATAGCCGGCGACGGGATGATCTGGTCCGAGACGACGCCGTCCCATCCGACCATCCCCGCCCCGGCGCCCGGGTCCCACCGGGACGTGAGCATCGTCGCCCGGACCGCGTACACCACGAGCCACCCCATGACCTGGAAGGGGAAGGTCTCGGGCTACCTCGTGACCAAGGCGATCTCCGCCGGCGCGCTGCTCGTCGCCGCCCTGCTCGTCCTCATGGGCCACGCCGCCGAGCAGGCCGCGATCGGGGTGGTGCCGCCGATGGTCGCCGGCGCGTTCCTCGCCCTGACCGGCGTCCTGTTGGTGGCCGATCTCAAGCAGCCGGCTCGATTCCACTACCTGCTGACCCGGCCGAACACCGCGAGCTGGCTGGTGCGGGGGGCATGGATCCTCGGTGCTTACGCGGCGGTCGCCGCCGCGTGGTGGGTCGCCGGGCTGGCCGATGCACCTGGCGTCATCGAGGTGCTGGCCGTGCCGGCCGCCCTGCTCGCGGCGGCCACCGCCGGCTACACCGCCTATCTCTTCGCTCAATGCGAGGGCCGCGACCTGTGGCAGACGCCGCTGCTGTTGCCGATGCTGCTAGCCCAGGCAGTCACCGCCGGTGCCGCGGTCTTCGCCGTCCTCGACTGGTTCATGGCCGTACCCGAGCCGGACGCGATCCGGTGGGCGC
>JBFJYB010000027.1:0-12725 GCA_041622835.1 Acidimicrobiales bacterium
CAACTACGCGGTGGCCGCGGACTCGCTCGGTGGGCGGGCCGAGATGACCCACGTCAACCTCAACGACGGCGTGTGCGAGGGCATCCGGCTCACCGACGCGGCCGCCTTCGGCGTGCAGTACCACCCCGAGGCCGGTCCCGGCCCCCACGACAGCCGCTACCTCTTCGCCCGTTTCGCCGAGCTGATGGACCGGAGCCCTTGAGTCGGGGGGTCGGTGCCGGTGCCTAGGAGGGACGATCTCCACACGATCCTGGTGATCGGCGCGGGACCGATCGTGATCGGCCAGGCCTGCGAGTTCGACTACTCCGGAACCCAGGCGTGCCGGGTGCTGCGGGCCGAGGGCTACCGCGTGGTGCTGGCCAACTCGAACCCGGCCACCATCATGACCGACCCCGAGTTCGCCGACGCGACCTACATCGAGCCCCTGACCTGCGAGGTTCTGGCCCGCATCATCGAGCGCGAGCGGCCAGACGCCGTGTTGCCGACGCTGGGCGGTCAGACCGCGCTCAACCTGGCCATGGAGCTGGTCGAGGCCGGGGTGCTGGCCGCGCACGGCGTGGAGCTGATCGGTGCCGATGCCGAGGCCATCGCCACCGCCGAGGACCGGGCCCGGTTCAAGGAGGCGATGGTCGAGGCCGGCCTCGGAGTCCTCGACTCCGGCACGGCGCGCAGCATGGACGAGGCGTGGGCCGTGGCCGACCGGGTCGGCCTGCCCGCCATCATCCGTCCCGCCTACATCCTCGGCGGCAAGGGGACCGGCATCGCGTCGACCCGTGACCAGCTCGAGCGCCTGGCCCGCGACGGGCTCGATGCCAGCCCCATCGGCGAGATCCTGATCGAGCGGTCGGTCGACGGGTGGAAGGAGTTCGAGCTCGAGGTCATGCGCGATCGGGCCGACAACTGCGTGGTCGTGTGCGCCATCGAGAACGTCGACCCGATGGGCGTGCACACCGGCGACTCGATCACGGTGGCCCCGGCCCAGACCCTGAGCGACGTCGAGTACCAGGAGATGCGCGACGCCGCGTTCGCGTGCATCCGCCGGGTCGGAGTCGAGACCGGTGGTTCGAACGTCCAGTTCGCGGTCGACCCCGCCAGCGGCCGGCAGGTCGTCATCGAGATGAACCCGAGGGTGAGCCGGTCGTCGGCACTGACCTCCAAGGCCACCGGCTTCCCGATCGCCAAGATCGCGGCCCGGCTCGCCGTCGGCTACACGCTCGACGAGATCCCCAACGACATCACCGGCGAGACCCCGGCCTCCTTCGAGCCGACCATCGACTACGTCGTGACCAAGGTCCCCAGGTGGGCCTTCGAGAAGTTCGCCGGGGTCGAACCGCGGCTCGGGACGAGGATGCAGTCGGTGGGCGAGGTCATGGCCATCGGCCGCACGTTCACCGAGTCCCTCCAGAAGGCGATCCGGTCGCTCGAGCTGGGACGCGCCGGGCTGGCCGCCGACCCGGCCGAGGCCCAGCAGCGGAAGCTGTCCGACGACGACCTGCTGGCCGCGGTGCGGGTCGCCACGCCCGATCGCATGTTCCAGGTCGCCGAGGCGCTGCGACGGGGCGTGTCGGTCGAACGGGTCCACGAGCTCACGAAGATCGATCCGTGGTTCCTCGACCAGATCGCCATGATCACCGACGAGCGGCACCATCTCGAAGCCGCCGACCCCGAGCATCTCGATCGCCGGACCTGGCGGCGGGCGAAGCGGCTCGGGTTCTCCGACGCGCAGCTCGGCTACCTGTGGTCGATCGACGAGCGCGAGGTTCGTGAGCGACGGCTCGCCGCCGGAGTGCGACCCACCTTCAAGACCGTCGACACCTGCGGCGCCGAGTTCGCGGCCGAGACCCCGTACCACTACTCGACCTACGAGGACACCGACGAGGTCGCGCCCTCGACCCGGCCCAAGGTGCTCATCCTCGGCTCGGGCCCGAACCGGATCGGCCAGGGCATCGAGTTCGACTACTGCTGCGTGCACGCCAGCTTCGCCCTCCAGGCGGCCGGCTACGAGACCGTGATGGTGAACTGCAATCCCGAGACGGTCTCGACCGACTACGACACCAGCGACCGGTTGTACTTCGAGCCGCTGACCCGGGAGGACGTCCTCAACGTCATCGAGGCCGAGCAGGCGGCGGCGGCCGAGGTCGGTGGGCCGGGAATCGTCGGGGTCGTCGTCGCACTGGGTGGGCAGACGCCGCTCAAGCTGGCCGGCCTGCTGCCGGACGCCATGGTCGCCGGAACCAGCCCCGAGGCGATCGATCGGGCCGAGGACCGCGAGCGATGGAACGCGCTGTGCGCCCGGCTCGAGATCCCGCAGCCCGCCGGTGGCACCGCCGCCACCCTCGACGAGGCGGTGACCGTCACCGACCGGGTCGGGTTCCCGGTGCTGGTGCGGCCGTCGTACGTGCTCGGCGGACGGGCGATGGTGATCGTCTACGACGAGACCGAGCTGGACGAGGCGATGGCCGAGCTGGCCGCGTCCGGATCACTGGGGCGCGAGGGCGGCCTGTCGGCCGAGCGGCCGGTGCTGGTCGATCGCTTCCTCGAGGACGCCATCGAGGTCGACGTCGACGCCATCCGGGACCGCGCCGGCGAGGTCGTGATCGGCGGGATCATGGAGCACGTCGAGGAGGCCGGGGTGCACTCCGGCGACAGCGCCTGCATGATCCCACCGCAGACCCTGACCCCCGACACCATCGCCACCCTCGAGCACCACGTCCGGGTGCTGGCCGACGAGCTCGACGTCGTCGGGCTGATCAACGTGCAGTTCGCGGTCAAGCGGGCCGGCGGCGAGCAGGTGTTCGTCATCGAGGCCAACCCCCGGGCCTCGCGCACGGTGCCGTTCGTCGCCAAGGCGACCGGCGTACCGCTGGTCAAGGTGGCGGCCCGCGTCATGCTCGGCGCGACCCTCGCCGAGCTGGATGCCGAGGGACTGCTCGATCGGCCCGTGCCCGGTGACCACATCGCGGTGAAGGAGGCGGTGCTGCCGTTCAACCGCTTCCCCGACGCCGACGCCATGCTCGGGCCCGAGATGCGGTCGACCGGGGAGGTGATGGGCATCGATCTCAACGCCGGCCTCGCCTTCATGAAGTGCCAGATGGCCGCCGGCGCACCGATCCCCTCGGAGGGCATGGTGTTCATCTCGGTCGCCGACCGCGACAAGCCGATCGGGGTGGAGGCGGCCCGCCGCTTCGCTGGCCACGGCCTGGCCATCGCGGCCACCGCCGGTACCGCCGCGGCGCTCGTCGACGCCGGGGTGGCCGTCGACGTGATCGTCGCCAAGCTCGACGACGAGACCGGGACCGATGCGGTCGAGCTCATCGAGAGCGGGCGGGTCAACCTGGTGGTCAACACGCCGCGTGGTCGCGGGCCGCGGGCCGACGGAGCGCACATCCGCAAGGCGGCCGGCGAGCACGGCGTCGCTCTGCTCACCACGGCGTCGGCCGGCCTGGCCGCGGCCAACGGCATCGTCGAGTGGGCTCGTCACCGGTTGGCGGTCCGCCCGCTCCAGGAGTATCACCGAGGCATCACGAGCGATCAGCTCCGGCTCGAGCTCCAGCTCGGGCACTAGCGAGACCGTGGTCGCACGCCGGAGCCGCGCCGCCGAGGTCGACCTGACGACCACGGTCGGGTCGCTGACGCTGCCCAACCCGGTGATGACGGCGTCGGGTACCGCGGGACACGGCGCCGAGCTGGCCGGCTACGTCGACCTGAGCCGGATCGGTGCGGTCGTCGTCAAGTCGCTGGCCGCCTACGACTGGCCCGGCAACCCGCCGCCGCGCGTGCACG
This sequence comes from Acidimicrobiales bacterium, assembly GCA_041622835.1. GTDB lineage: Bacteria > Actinomycetota > Acidimicrobiia > Acidimicrobiales > JBFJYB01 > JBFJYB01. The sequence continues at coordinate 3,784 of JBFJYB010000027.1, forward strand.
AGACGCCGGCCGGGATGATCAACAGCGTCGGGCTCCAGGGCCCGGGCGTCGCCGCGTGGCTGGAACACGACCTGCCCGAGCTGCTGGGGGTGGGCGCGCGGGTGGTCGCGAGCATCTGGGGTCGGTCGGTGGCCGAGTTCGAGCGGGCCGGCGACCTGCTCGCCGACGCCCCGCCCGAGGTGGTCGCGGTCGAGGTCAACGTCTCGTGTCCCAACGTGGAGGACCGCAACCACATGTTCAGCCACTCGGCGGCCGCCACCTCCGACGCCGTCGCCGCCGCCGCCGGCTGCGGCCGACCCCGTTGGGCCAAGCTCAGCCCGAACGTGGCCGACATCGCCGAGATCGCGTCGGCGGCGGCCGGCGCCGGTGCCGAGGCCGTCGTCCTGGTGAACACGCTGCTCGGGATGCTGATCGACGTCGAGGAGCAGCGGCCCCTCCTCGGCGGGGGAGGGGGAGGCCTGTCCGGGCCCGCCATCCGACCCGTGGCGGTCCGCGCCGTCTTCGACTGCCGGGCCGCGCTGCCGGGTCTGCCCATCGTCGGGGTCGGCGGTGTAGCGTCGGCGCGCGATGCGATCGAGTTCCTCCTGGCCGGGGCCAACGCCGTCCAGGTCGGGACCGCGACCTTCGCCGATCCCCGGGCGGTCGAGCGTGTGCTCGACGGGGTGGGGCACTGGTGCGACTCCCACGGTGTCGACCGGGTGGCGTCGCTGATCTCGTCGGCCCACCATCGTCCGTCCGAACCCGCCCAGCCGGAAGCGAGCAGTCCATGACCAGCGAGACAGCCACCAGCCAGACCGGCTCGGCCGGGGTCCCGCCCGAGCTCAGAGCCAAGCTGGCACTGGCCCTCGACGTCGACGATTTGGTGGCGGCGGGCCGGCTCGCCCGGGACCTCCGCCCCTACTTCGGGATAGCCAAGGTCGGCCTCGAGCTCTACAGCGCGGCCGGGCCCGAAGCCATCGCGGTTCTCCACGACCTCGGGTTCCGGGTCTTCTGCGACCTCAAGCTCCACGACATCCCCACGACGGTCGCCAAGGCGACCCGGGTGCTGGGCGCGCTCGGCGTCGACATGGTGACCATGCACGCCCACGGCGGCGTGACGATGCTCTCGGCCGGCGTGACCGGCCTCCGCGAGGGAGCGGCCCGCGCCGGGCTGCCCGAGCCACTCGCCCTGGCCGTGACGGTGCTGACGAGTGACGCCGACGCCCCCGACCACATCTTGCCCATGCGGGTTCGGATCGCGCTCGAGGCGGGGTGCGACGGGCTCGTCTGCGCGGCCCGCGACCTGAAGGACGTCAGGGAGTACGGGCCGCGGCTGGTGAAGGTCGTGCCCGGCATCCGTGGCGCGGGCGGCGAGACCCACGACCAACCCAAGGCCGTGACACCGAGCGAGGCCCTCGAGGCTGGCGCCGACGTGTTGGTGATCGGGCGAGCGGTGACCGCCGCCGACGAGCCGGTCGCGGCGGCCGCGGCGCTGCTCGACGGTCTCAGCTGACCGCCGCCCGGACGTCGACTGCGTCGCTGACGATCGCCAGGGCCGCGATGGCCCGCTCGATCTCCTCGGCCGTGTTGGCTGCGGTCGGTGTGAACCGCACGCCCCCGCGATGCAGCGGCGCAGCCGGGAACACGGCCGGGGTGACCAGCATCCCCGCCTCCCAGAGCAGCTCGCAGCTGGCGTGTACGGCCTCGATGTCGCCGACCACGGCGTTCACGATGGGGAAGCCGCCCTGGTTGTCGAGGGTGAACCCCAGCTCGCGGGCGCCCTCGATCAGGCGGTCGGTCAGTGCCCGTAGCCGTGACCGCAGCTCGTCGCCCTCGCGTGCGTTGACGCCGAGCCCGGCCAGCGCGCTGGCCAGGCTCGCGACCGGGATCGGTCCCGAGAAGACCATGGTCGAGGTGCTCTCCATCACCCGGCGCTCCTCGGGCGAGCGGACCGTGACGAAGGCAGCCATCGAGGAGTAGGCCTTCGACATCCCTGCGACGTAGACGACCCGGTCGTAGTCGAGGCCGTGATGGCGGACGAGCCCGTTGCCGCGTCGGCCGTACGGCTGCTCCGGGTCCGGCGACTCGCCGATCACCCCGAAGCCGTGGGCATCGTCGACGTAGACGGTGGCGTCGTGACGCTCGGCGACCTCCACGAGCGCCGGCAGCGGTGCGGGGCCACCGGTCATGGAGTAGACGCCGTCCACGGCGACGACCTTCGGGCCCGAGCCCGAGGCGAGCTGGTGGTCGACGTGGTCGACGTCGTCGTGGCGCGCTCGCAGCACCCTGGTTCCTCGGGCGCGCGCCAGGTCGGCCGCCTGCTGGATCGAGTGGTGGGCAGCCTCGTCGAGCACGATCGTGCCCTTCTCGGCCAACCGGGGAAGCACCCCGAAGTGCAGGAGCGACACCGTCGGGAACACGACCACGTCGTGGGCGCCGACCAGCCTCGCCAGCCGTAGCTCCAGCTCCCGGTACGGCTCGGGCGAGGCGACCGCGCGGGTCCAGCTCGGGTGGACTCCCCAGCGAGCCAGCGCCGGCGGGATCGAGTCGATCACGTCGGGGTGCAGGTCGAGACCGAGGTAGTTGCAGGAGGCGAAGTCGGTCACCCAGCGGTTGCCGACCATCACCTGGCGGCCTCGTTGCGCGCGCACGGTGTTGAGGACCTGGGGCACGGCCACGGTCGCCATCTCGAGTGTGCGGGTGATCCCGAGTCGGTTCGCCACCGGCGGCGCGCCGCGGGCGGCGACCACCATGTTCACCAGGTCGTCGACCGTGCGGACCGGCGCCAGGTGCTCCTCGAGGATCTCGATGCCGACCGCCGCCTCGATGGCGATGGCCAGCTCGAAGAGGGCGAGCGAGTCGATCCCGAGATCGGCCTCCAGGCGCAGGGAGCCGCTGATCGGCCGATCGACGCCACGGCGCCGCGCGTGCTCCTCGACCAGGCCCAGGACCGTGGCCGGTGCCTCGATCCGAACCAGGTCGATCACTTCCGGATCCGGGTCCGGGTCGGCGGTCGGCAGGTCGTGGAGCCGTACCTCGTCGACGATCCGCAGCCCATCGCTGGCCAGCCTGGACCTGACCTCGGACGGCTGCTTCTTCCCGCTCGTGGTCCGCGGCAGGCCGCCGGGCCGCACGAGCACCAGCCGGTCGAGCGCCGGATCGAACAGGTCGAGACCTCCGAGAACCGCGGCCGTGATCGGCTCGGACCGCTGGCCCCGGTCCAGCTCGACGAGCGCGGTCACCTCGCCCTTCCCGCTGCGGATGTCCGAGTCGATCACCAGCGCCTGGTCACCCCGGACGCCGGCGAGCCGGCACAGGGTGTCCTCGAGCACCCGCGCCGCATAGTTCTGGCCGTTGCGGATGATGATGTTCTTGCGGCGCTCGATGACGTACAGCTCGCCGTCGTGCAGCAACCCGATGTCGCCGGTGCGGAAGCCGTCGGGGTCGATCGGGTCGAGCTCGCCGTCGGGCCGCAGGTAGCCCGGCGCCACGCACTCACCGCGTATGGTGACCTCGCCGCAGGTGTCCTCGCTCTCGATGCGGGTCCCGTCGGCTCGCACGAGCCAGAGCTCGATGCCGTCGGCCGGCGGTCCGAGCGACACGAGATCGAGCGCCGGCGTGGCGCCGAGGCTGCGGGGCTGAAGCAGGGCACGAGTCGAGCGGATCTCGACCCGGTCGAGGTCGGAGAGGGCGCTCAGGTCCATGCTGATGACCTGGCTGCGTTGGTGGAGATGGGGCATGGTGACCATCAGGCCGGCCTCGGCCATCCCGTACCCGGCCTTCAGGGCCTCGGGCCGCAGGCCGTGGCTCCGGTAGAGCTTCTGGAAGTGCCGGAGCGTCTCGGCGTCGACCGGCTCGGCCGCGCAGTACAGGCGCTCCAGCCGACTCAGGTCGATCCCCTCGAGCTTGGCCGGGTCGGCCTTGCGCGCCGTGTAGGCGAGCCCGAAGGTCGGGCTGACGGTGGTGGTCGCCCCGGTGGTGCTGAGACCGCGGAGCCACCGTGCCGGGTCGGTGAGGAAGTCGAACGGCGTCATCAGCGCCACGTCGGCGTCGGTGGCCAGCCCGAGGAGCGGGAAGCCGACCAACCCCATGTCGTGATAGAGCGGCAGCCAGGACAGCAGCGTCTCGTCGGGACCCATGGCGCACCGCTCGACGAGGGCCGCCAGGTTGGCGGTGACGGCCCGATGGGTGATGACGACGGGCCGACTCCGGCTGGTGGTGCCGCTGGTGAGCTGGACGTAGGCGATCGAGTCCGGGTCGGCCGCCGTCACCGTGGCCGGCTCGGCGGTGACGAGCGGGTCCAGGGCGAGGACCCGACCGTCGGCGACGGCGGGGTCGGTCCCGGTGGCGACGATGGTCGCCCCCACGTCGGGGAGCTCGGCGCGCAGCCGGTCGATTCGGGCCCTCACCGCCTTGGGTCCGTCGAAGGCGGGCCGGACGGCGACGATGGCCGGTGTCGCGCCCACCGATATCGAACCGAGGAAGGCCACGAGGGCGGCCTCGGGGGCCGGGTTGGCGACGAGCACGATCTGTCCGGGTTCGACTCCCGCGTCGAGGAGCTGCGCGCCGGCGGCGAAGGCCCGCTTCAGCAGCTCCCGCTGGGCGATGGTCGCGAACCCGTCGGTCGACCGGTCGTAGACGTGGCAGTCGCCCACCCCGGTCTCGGCTCGTACGGCCAGCAGCGACCGGAGGTCGGCCAGACCGCGCCGGGCGGGGTCGAGGGCGGTGCGGCGGTGCGGCGCGCGCGTCGGGTCGGGTTCGGATCTGAGGGTGGTGGTGAGTGTCACGCCGGGTCGGGCTCCTCGTGCCTGGCCCGGCTGGAATCGGACGGGGGTGCTCCGATCCTCTGACCGCCCCCCACTATATGGACAGATCGTGGCCTCGTGCCTACCTTGCGTGGGAACCGGGTGGTGCGTCGCGGAGGAAACCTAGGTGAACGTGCGATCCGAGGTGGTCGGCAGCCGTTCCAGCTGGCCGCTCGGAGACGGTCGGCCGAAGTAGTAGCCCTGGCCGAGGCGGCAGTGCATGGCCCGCAGGGCGGTCACCTGTTCGATGGTCTCGATGCCCTCGGCCACCACCTTCAGGCCCAGCTCGGCACCCATCTCGATCATCGACCGGACCTGGGCCCGGGCCCGCTCGGCCTGCTGGCCGGTGATGCCGTCGATCAGGCTGCGGTCGATCTTGACGCCGGTGAAGGGCAGCTCTCGCAGCGAGGCGTAGGACGCGTACCCGGTACCGAAGTCGTCGGCGTTGATCTGGCAGCCGAGGTCGCGGATCCCGCGGAGCCGGGTCGCCTCCAGACCGTGTTGGGCCAGCGACGAGGTCTCGGTCAGCTCGACCGCGACCTGGCTCGGGTCGATCCCGGAGCCGTCGAGGATGTCGGCGATGTCGGCCACGACGCTGTCGCTCTCGAGCTGCCGGGGCGAGACGTTGACCGACATGGTCAGGGGCCCGTGCTCGCCACGGGTCCGCTGCCAGTCGTCCAGGCGCTTCACGGCCTCGGCCAGGACCCACCGGCCGATGGGGACGATGAGCCCGGTCTCCTCGGCGAGGGGGATGAAGGCGCCGGGACTGATCGGCCCACGGTCCGGGTGGTTCCAGCGCAGCAGCGCCTCGTACCCGGCGAGCGAGCCGTGGGCCAGGTCGACGATCGGCTGGTAGTGGACGACCAGCTCCCTGCGCTCGAGCGCCCTCGCCAAGTCTGCCTTCAAGCCGAGCCGCTCCATGGCGCCGAGGTACATGGCCTCCTCGAACACCGAGTACCGGGCCTTGCCCCTCGCCTTGGCTGCGTGCATGGCCGCGTCGGCGCTTCGGATCATGGCCTCGGCGGTGACGTTCGAGATGTCCTGGGCGAACACGACGCCGATGCTGGCCCCCACGACCAGCTCCCGGTCCTCGACGTCGAAGGGCTCGGACATCTTCTCGATCAGGCGGTCGGCGATCTCGAGCACTGCGGCACGGTCGTGGGCGTCCTCGACGAGGACGGCGAACTCGTCGCCGCCCATCCGGGCCGCGGTGTCGCCGACCCGCAGGACCTGGCGGAGGCGGAAGGCGAGGATCTGGAGGAGGTCGTCGCCGGCCTGGTGGCCCAGGCTGTCGTTGACGGTCTTGAAGTCGTCCAGGTCGAGGACCATGACCGCAGTCAGCCCCGGGTTACGTCGGGTCAGGGCCTGCTCGACGCGGTCACGGAACAGGCTGCGGTTCGGGATGCCGGTCAGGTCGTCGTGGAGGGCCTGATGGCGGAGGCTGCGCTCGAGCTCCATCCTCTCGGTGATGTCGTAGGCGTTGATCACGACGCCGTTGATCGCCGGTTCGTCTCGCAGGTCGCTGGCGGTGGCCACGAGGGTGCGCACGCTGCCGTCGGCCGCGACCACGTCCACCTCGATCTTGTGAGGACGGCCCGGGTTCTCCGCCACCGCGACCATGAGCGCGGCGATGCTCTCCCGGTGGCTCGCGTGCACGATGTCGAGGACGCTGCTCCCCTCGAGATCGGCCTGGCGGTAGCCGAGCACGCTCTCGGCCGACGGGCTGACGTAGGTGATGTCGCCCTGCATGTCGAGCACGCCGACGATCTCGCTGGCATGTTGGACGAGAGCCCGGAACCGGGCCTGTGATCGCGCCGTGCGCTGATCGGCGAGCTTGCGGCCGTGGACGTCGCGGGCGGTGATCACGACACCCCCGACCCGCGAGTCGTGGGTGAGGTTGGCCACCACGACGTCGAACCAGCGGAGGCTCCCGATCGCGTCCCGAATCCGGAGCTCGGTGGACGTGGTCGTCGCCGGATCCGCCCCGAGGTTGGCGAGGAACCGGGGCCGGTCCTCCTCGGCGATGTGGTCCAGGAACGACGACGAGGTCAGCACCGCGTCCTCGTACCCCAGGGTGCGGCTCACTGCCGGGGTGACGAAGGTGGGGACGAGGTCGTCGTCGACCACGAGGACCAGGTCCCTGGAGTTCTCGATCAGGGACCGGAACCGACGCTCGCTCTGCTGGCGATGGATCTGCGCGGTACGGGCCGCACCCTCGAGGGCCAGCGACAGGTCGCTGGACAGCGAGGCGAGGGTCACCGTGGCCTGGCGCTCGGGGTGGTGGGCGGTGGTGACCAGGATGGCGCCGGTGAGCTGGTCGGCGGCGACGAGAGGCGCGACCGTGCAGTGCTCGGCGACGTCGCCCGCCAGATCGGGGGCCGCAACCCCGCACACGGTTGCGGTGTGCCGTTCGCGGAGGATCGACCCGAACGGGGAGCCGGCTGCGGCGAGCTGGGGATCGACGGCCACCTCGGCCGCGCGGTCGCCGGTGGAGACTGCGACCACCCAGCGGTCGTGTTCGCGCGACAGGATCGTGATGCGGCGGGCATCGACGATGCGCTCGATGGCGGAGAGGGCGGCCCGGTACATGGCGTGGGAGTCGGTCGCCGCCACCAGGGCTTCGGCCGACTCGGTCAGGATCCGGTCGGACTCGGCCACCCGTTCGCGGGCTCGGACCAGCCCGGCCATCCGGGACATGATGAGCAGCACCAGTGCGATCGAGATCCCGATCACGACGACCGTCGCGTAGCGCGGCGCGTCGTTGTACTGCTCCCACAGCAGGACCGACGGCGCGACCACGGCGGCGGCGGCCAAGGTCACCAGCCGCAGCGGTGTGAGCCGGGGGATGCTCTCGCCCGTGGGTCGGGTGACCGATGCCGCGCTCGGATGGAGGGCGGCGGCGCCGACCCCGGCGAAGCCGATGGTGGGTACGAGCAGGGCGAGCTGCTCGCTGCCGGTGAAACTCCGGCCGGAGAGCTCGACCGAGGCGAGGATGTCGCCGCCCAGGGCCCCGACCGCCCCCACACCGAGGAGGTGGAACGACAGTCCACGGCGGGTCGGCGACATGACGAACTCGCCCACGATGGCGGTCAGCGTCAGCGAGAGCACCGAGAAGCCGACGTTCAGGTTCCTCCCGAGCTCGGACAGCTGCTCGTTCTCGAGGTTGGGAACGACCACCGCCATCCACACCACCACCACGACCCCGCCGGGCAGGATGAGCGAGTCGAGCACCCGGGTCGGATCGGTATCGCGGGGCCGGGTCCTCACGGCCCGGTACATGCTGGCGATGGCGATGAGGTAGGCGACGGCGTCGATGAAGTCGTTCACCTGCGGGTAGTCGGCCGCCGGCGTGGGGCCGCCGTGCAGCACCTCGGCCAGGGCCCCGGCGAGGAGGAACAACGATCCGGTGACGCTCAGGCCGTACCAGAGCCACGGGTCGGCGTCGTCACGGGAGCGCACGCCGCGGATCATGATGGCGATCGAGCCCATGATCACGACCAGCAGCACCGCGGCCTGGGCGGTCGCGCCGATGAAGGCCGTCACGACGGCCGCAGTCGAGGCGGCCGCGAGGAACCTTCGCCAGGGACGCGACACCGTGACCTATCGGCGGGCCGGGACGCGTGTTGAAGCGAATCGGGCGGGCCCGATCGCGCCCGGGGCGGGGGGTCCGCCACCGTCCTGACCAGGGAAACTACACTTGTGTCATGGCTGCACCCCCAACCCTCACCCCTGATCAGCGCATGGCGGCTCTCGCCAAGGCTGGAGAGGCGCGCCGCGTGCGCGCCGAGTTGAAGGAAAAGCTCAAGATGGGCTCGGTATCGCTTGCTGAGCTGTTGCGCCTGGCCGAGACCGACGAGATCGTCGGCAAGACCAAGGTCCTTGCCGTGCTCGAGTCGCTACCCGGCGTGGGCAAGGTCAAGGCTCGGCGTCTGATGGAAGAAGTCGGGATCAGCGAGACCCGGCGGGTCCGCGGGCTCGGAGGCCAGCAGCGAGCCGCCCTCCTTGCCGCCGTCGGATCCTGATCGACCACCCGGGCTGATCATCGTCCTTTCCGGCCCCGGTGGGGTCGGAAAGGGAACCGTCGCGAGGCGCCTCAGCCAGATCGACGACCGGCTCGTCCTCAGCCGGTCGTGGACCACCCGGCCCCAGCGCCCGGGC